>NZ_JAPPTM010000019.1:0-80645 GCF_027587105.1 Vibrio sp. RW | reverse complement strand
CTTTAGTGTCAACCACTATTTTCAAAACTTTTTTCAAGCGTTTAGCTTGGCTAATTTGACCTGCTGATTTGTTTTTGCTTTTGAAACCTAAGCTTCGAAGCCATCCCGTGTCAGCGAGGTGGCATTATAGAGATTTCGATCACACTGGCAAGCCCTTTTTGAAGTTTTTCTTACTTTTTTGATTGTTCGAGCGTTTTTTGTTCAAAGCACCCCGTTTTCACTAGTATTCCCCTTAATTAAGGGCTTAAGGTGCCTATATAAAGGAGGATTTATGAGTTCAATACGCAGTTATAAAGGAATATCCCCTCAGATTGGACAAGGTGTCTATATAGATACAAGTTCGGTACTGGTTGGTGATATCAAAATCGGTGATGACTCTAGTGTATGGCCCTTGGTTGCAGCTCGAGGAGATGTAAACCACATACATATAGGTGATAGAACCAATATCCAAGATGGCAGTGTTTTGCATGTTACCCATAAGAATGCCGAGAACCCTGAGGGTTACCCTCTACTAATAGGTAATGATGTCACTATCGGTCATAAAGTCATGCTGCATGGCTGCACTATTAAAGATCGTGTGCTCGTCGGTATGGGAGCTATTGTGCTGGATGGTGTGGTTATCGAACAAGAAGTCATGATTGGTGCGGGAAGTTTGGTTCCGCCTAACAAGGTACTTGAGAGTGGTTATCTCTATGTAGGAAGCCCAGTTAAGCAAGCACGTCCATTAAATGATAAAGAGCGTGCTTTCTTGCAGAAGTCGGCTGACAACTATGTTCAGAATAAAAACGACTATCTAGACGCTGTGCTTCCTGTTTAAAGCGCTTTAATCTGAATTCGATTAGAGGAGTCATACTCCTCTTCTTCTATTAGTTCTTCCGCTAGCTCTTCAATATCAAAACGTAACTCTGAAAAGATAACTAAAGCTTGATCGCCTTCTTCTATCTCTTTGCCTGCCAATCGGGATAATTCTTCAATAGACATGACACATTCAAGCAATGCACCCGACTGCTGTGCTGGGAAAGTGATAGATTGACTCTCTTCATCCCAATCTTGGATATCCGGAAATAGGATCGATTGATTCATTTTTTATAAATACCTTGTTATATCTCTAGATTTCTACGCAATTCTCTTAAGATCTGCTTAGTTCCCGGACGAAGACCACGCCATAGCATAAAGCTCTCTGCAGCCTGACCCACCAGCATGCCTAAACCATCATAAGCAGCGTGAACACCATTCTCTAACGCCCATTGATTAAATACTGTGGTTCCAGATCCGTAAACCATGTCATAAACGGCGCTATTAGAATTGAAAATAGCATCAGAAACTTCAGGAAGCTGGCCACTTAGGCCTGATGACGTAGAGTTAATAATGACATCAAAGCCTTCATTCACCTCACTTAGTCCCATTCCTTTGATATTACCATATGAAGAAAACATCTCAGCTAGCAACTCAGCCTTTGAACTGGTTCGGTTAGCGACCACCAATTGTTGCGGCTTTTGATCAAGAAGAGGTTGAATCACTCCCCTTGCAGCGCCACCAGCACCTAGCAGGAGAACTCGAGCACCCTCTAATACTACCTGATGTTGCAGTAGGTCTTGAACCAAACCCTCACCATCGGTGTTATCACCGATGACCTCTCCGTCATCTAATTTCTTCAATGTATTAACGGCGCCAGCTAATTGAGCCCTTTCCGTCAATCGGTCAGCAAACTGATAAGCGTCTTCTTTAAATGGTGCAGTGATGTTACACCCTCGACCACCTTCGCTGAAAAAGGCTTTGGCAGCAGTGATGAATTCACCATGTTCAGGCTGTAGTGCTGTATAGGTAAGTTGTTGGCTGGTTTGGCGAGCAAATAATGTGTGAATGAATGGCGATTTGCTTTGCCCAATAGGGTTACCGAAAACGGCATAACGATCTACTTGCTGTGTCATATCCTTACCTAACAGAAATAAAAAGGGTCATCTATATCAATGACCCTATCACTATCCCCATAAGGAAGGAAGAATTACCAAACTCGAGGTTTTAGGTAGTCGCTATAA
Source organism: Vibrio sp. RW (assembly GCF_027587105.1). Taxonomy (NCBI): domain Bacteria; kingdom Pseudomonadati; phylum Pseudomonadota; class Gammaproteobacteria; order Vibrionales; family Vibrionaceae; genus Vibrio; species Vibrio sp. RW. Next base: position 78,606 of record NZ_JAPPTM010000019.1, on the reverse strand, counting down.
AGCAGGGCTTCTGGTGAACCCGCTTGTGGTTCGTAGCGATATTCCCAACGAGCCAACGGCGGCATAGACATCAATATTGATTCTGTACGTCCACCACTTTGTAAGCCAAATAAGGTGCCACGGTCATAGACTAGGTTGAATTCAACGTAGCGACCACGACGGTACAGCTGGAAGTCACGCTCACGTTCACCATAAGGTGTCTCTTTGCGACGCTCAACAATAGGCAAGTATGCCGCAGCAAAACCTTCACCGACCGCCTGCATATAAGCAAAGCTCTTTTCAAAGCCCCACTCATTAAGATCGTCAAAGAACAGGCCACCGACACCACGTGTTTCATCACGGTGAGGCAGATAGAAGTACTTATCACACCACTCTTTGTGTTCTTGGTAAACGTCATCACCAAATGGGGTACATAGATCTTTAGCGGTTTGATGCCAAGACTGGCAATCTTCATCGAAAGGATAGAATGGCGTTAAATCAAAACCACCACCGAACCACCAGATAGGGTCTTCCCCTTCCTTCTCTGCAATAAAGAAGCGTACGTTGGCGTGTGAGGTTGGGATATAGGGGTTTTTAGGGTGGATCACTAATGAAACGCCCATCGCTTCAAATTTACGTCCAGCTAACTCAGGACGGTGAGCGGTTGCAGAGGCAGGCATCGCCTTGCCAGCGACGTGAGAGAAGTTAACTCCACCTTGTTCAAATAAAGCACCATTGGTCATCACACGAGTACGACCACCGCCACCTAGACGGTCCCCAGATTCCCGCTCCCATGCGTCTTCTTCAAACAACGCGCTACCATCAGCTTGCTCAAGCTGTTGGCAAATCGAATCTTGTAGGCTCAGTAAAAACTGTTTTACTGCTTCTTTATCAATTGCTGACATCTTTCTTCCTCTGCAGGGTTTAACCCTGTCTTAATATTTTCGACGTTTTTGCATCTCTAATTTCGCTTGGTTTCTCACGACCACCCGTTTGACCTTCTAGAATCGCGACTAAGTGTTGACCTAGTTGCTGTTGGACTTCTTCAGTCGTCATGCAAGGCGGCTCGCCAGTCAGGTTGGCACTGGTCGAGGTTAACGGCTTACCGAATTCATTACACATTCTTTGAACCAAAGGGTGATCCGTCACTCGCACCGCGATGGATTCAAACTGGCCACTGACCCAGTCAGTTACTTTACTGCTGGTTGGCATTATCCAAGTCACCGGTCCCGGCCATGTTGCTTTTACGGTCGCTAACTGCGCTTCCGTCAACTGGCTTTCATCAATATAAGGCAGCAACTGCTCGTAACTCGCAGCAATTAGGATCAACCCTTTGTCCATCGGTCGCTGTTTTAAATCGAGCAATTTCTTGATGGCTTGTGGATTATCGGGATCACAACCGACCCCAAAAACGCCTTCGGTCGGGTAAGCAATGACTTCACCTTGTTGTAATGCCTGCAAAGTATGTTGAAAGTTATCCACGGGTTGCCTCATTAATTCTGTTGTCTAACTCGCTAAGTGTACAAATTATCATTCACTGTGACTAAAGCTATTTGTTTATAAAATGTATCAATTAACAACTCAGACCGACGCAAACGTTTTCCTTGGGTGATTTTACCCGTATAATGCGCGCAAAATATCTAATCACTAATTAAATCGTACCTGAAGGAGTTTGAGATGACTGTCGGTATTATCATGGGTTCTAAATCTGATTGGCCAACAATGAAGCTAGCTGCAGAAATGTTGGATCAGTTTGGCGTGGCGTACGAAACAAAAGTGGTTTCTGCTCACCGCACACCTCAGTTGCTAGCAGACTACGCAACCAGTGCGAAAGAGCGCGGTATTAAAGTGATTATTGCTGGTGCTGGCGGCGCAGCTCACCTACCAGGCATGGCAGCTGCTTTCACAAGCGTACCTGTTCTTGGTGTTCCAGTTCAGTCTAAAGCACTGAAAGGCATGGACTCTCTGCTTTCTATCGTACAGATGCCAAAAGGCATCGCGGTAGGTACTCTTGCTATCGGTGAAGCGGGTGCAGCGAACGCTGGCATCCTAGCCGCTCAAATCATTGGTACACACAATGAAGACGTGATGGCGAAAGTAGAAGCATTCCGCTCTGAGCAAACAGAAACGGTTCTGGCTAATCCAAACCCTGCAGAGGACTAATTCCCATGCATGTTCTTGTGTTAGGCGCGGGCCAACTTGCTCGCATGATGTCCCTAGCGGGGGCACCGCTGAATATTGAAATTTCTGCTTTTGATGTTGGCAGCAAAAATATTGTTCACCCATTAACGCAAGCGATTCTAGGCAACGGCTTAGACACCGCGATTGAGCGTGCGAACGTCATTACTGCAGAATTCGAACATATCCCTCACGATGTACTTGAGGTGTGTGAGCGTAGCGGTAAGTTTTTACCGACAACAGAAGCAATCAAAGCCGGCGGTGATCGTCGCCTTGAAAAAGCGCTGTTAGACGACGCAAGCGTGAAGAATGCCAAATACTACGAGATCAACTCTCGCGAAGACTTTGACGCTGCGATTGCTCACGTTGGCCTACCTATGGTATTGAAGAGCACACTTGGCGGCTACGATGGCAAAGGTCAATGGCGCTTAAAGACATTAGACAATGTTGACGCGACTTGGGCAGAAATGGCTGAGTGCATTGCCGCGACCGACAACCAAGCGATTGTGGCTGAAGAGTTCGTTCCGTTTGACCGTGAAGTATCACTTGTTGGTGCTCGTGGCGCCAATGGTGAGATTCAAGTGTACCCACTGGCTGAAAATGTTCACATCGACGGCGTGTTGAGCTTATCGACAGCGATTGATGACATTGAACTGCAAGAGCAAGCGAAAGCCATGTTCACTGCCATTGCTGAGCGCCTAGATTACGTTGGTGTGCTAGCACTTGAGTTCTTTGATGTTCAAGGTTCACTGCTTGTTAATGAGATTGCACCACGTGTTCATAACTCAGGCCACTGGACGCAACAAGGCGCAGAGACTTGTCAGTTTGAAAACCATCTGCGTGCAGTGTGTGGCATGCCACTAGGTAGCACTAAACTGATTCGTCCAACCGCAATGATCAACATTCTTGGTGAAGATACTCTTCCTGAGGCTATTCTTGCTCAAGGTGGTTGTCATGTTCATTGGTATGGCAAAGAGAAGCGTGCTGGTCGTAAGATGGGCCACATTAACGTGAGTGCTGACTACAACGCCGAGCTGCAAAGAACATTATGTTCATTGGCAAACATTCTCGATAAGCAAGCCTACCCTGCTGTTCATGAATTCGCAGAGCAACTGAAGTAAGTCCTACATTGTGGATTTGATATAGAAACGGCGCTCAATGAGCGCCGTTTTTTTATTTCTTATTATTCATTTACTGTGATTAGTATTACTACTGAGGTTGAATGTGATGACACTTGCGATCAGCACATTGCTTTTTAGTACCACTGGCCGTTTTCTTCTCCAGCAACAGCGGAAACTGGCACTTTTCACAACGACCAATAATAGGTGGCTGATTAACGGCGAACTTACACTTAGGGTAGTTATCGCACGCATAGAAGGTTTTGCCATAGCGAGATTTACGCTCAACCAGGTGGCCTCGACCACACTCAGGGCAAGCAACAAGTGGCTGCTCTTCAGATCGCTCTTTCGGTTGGTCCAAAGATTCGATGTGATTACACTCTGGATAGCTGCTACAACCAATAAACATCCCAAAGCGGCCTTGTCTTAGTACCAATTCGTTTTGGCATTTAGGACACGGCACCCCCAGTTCTTTCACCACATGACCATCGTTTTGATGCAAAGGCTTGATGTAATCACAGCTCGGATACTGCTTACAGCCTAAAAATGGGCCATGCTTACCATGGCGAAGCTGAAGCTCTCCACCGCACTGTGGGCATGGTTCATACTCTAATGCATGTTCATGTGCTGAAAAAAGCTGATTATCAATCTTACTACTCATGACAAGCCTGCATTAATGCAAGATACCTTGATCTTTGGTGTACAACAGCTCTTCCATTTGCGTGTAAGCACTTTCATTACCCGGCACATTAAATAGCACCATTAAGATAATCCACTTCAGATCATCCAATTCAAATTCGTTGGTCTCAAGCCCCATTACACGATCAATCACCATTTCACGAATCTCTGTCGTGAGTACGTTGATCTGTTCAAGAAACAATAAGAAACCTCGACACTCCATATTAATACGCGAAATCTCTCGACTGGTATAAACACGCATCGAGGTATTGGAGCACGTAGTAATCGCCGCTTGATTATCAGTATCTTGCAATGCCGCAAGATCTTCTAACCAATGGAGGGCCTTATAAATATCATCTTGGCGAAACCCTGCCCGAAGAAGTTCATCTTCAAGTTCATCTTGATCCACCTGCAATTCTGAATCGCTATGGATGTAGGTTTCAAACAAGTACATCAGTATGTCCATCATCATAGCTAGCCTCTCCCCTTTCGAATATAGCCACCGGAAACTGCAACAACATGCCCTGAGAGCTCAAGCTCTAAAAGCTGCATCATGACCTCATGCACAGGTATATGGGTTCTCTGTGCCAAAATATCAACGGGTGTCGCTTCTAACCCTACGTTAGCTAACAGCTGTGGAAATGGCAATTGTTCATTTTCACCCTCATTCGGCGTAGGTTCGAACAAACTGGGCTGCTGATCAATAGACCAGTCTAACAGACTCTTTATTTCAATCAGAACATCTTGAGCACTCTGTACCAAACATGCTCCAGTTTTGATTAAGCTGTTACCTCCGCGACTGGTTGGGCTATGAATTGAGCCAGGAAGCGCAAACACCTCTCGGCCTTGCTCCATGGCATAACGAGCCGTAATCAAAGAACCGCTTTTCTCAGCCGCCTCAACAACTAACGTCCCTAAAGACATCCCACTAATAATACGGTTACGCCGAGGGAAATGTTCAGGTCGTGGTTTTGCGTTTGGGCGAAACTCTGAGATCAGTGCGCCACTCTCACAAATTCTATCTGCTAGGTTTCGGTGTCGTGCTGGATAAATGGAGTCCAGGCCAGAACCCAACACTGCAAAAGTTTCCCCACCTTTGTCCAAAGCACCATCATGAGCATAGCCGTCAATACCGAGCGCTAGGCCACTGGTGACAATCAAACCGTTTTGGACGAACTCTTTGGCAAAAGACTTCGCGGTTTGCAACCCTTCGAGGCTGGCATTACGACTGCCGACCATCGCGATTTGAGGCTCAATCAGTTTTTCAACGTGACCTTTAACGAAAAGCACGCTTGGCGCAGAGGCGATCTCATTCAGCAGTTTGGGATAATGCGAGCAGTTAGGAGTAATGATGCGATGGTTAGTTTGTTTTGCTTGCCATACTAAGCAAGCCTCCACTTCTCTTGGGGCTTGCTCTCTTAAATAGGAGATTTGCTTAGCTGACAAGCCAATCGCTTGCAGCTGCTGACTTGAGTAGTCAACAATATTAGAAGGAGAGTCAATACTCAGCAGACGAGAAAGGCGCTTGCCACCCAATTGAGGAATAAAACTCAGAGTTAGCCAAGCGCTCAGTTGTTGCTCATTCACTCGGCAATATTAACCTCTTGAGAATAACCCTCTTCAGCCACAGCAAGATCCAAAGGGGATACCGCTAGAATCTCATTGCTAACTGGTTTCGTGCTCTGAGTGATCAAGGCTAGACTAAAATACTCATAAGGGCGAATGACCATCAAACTACCGAGCGAGGTACTTGGCAGCTGCACTTTGTTACTTGCAACAGACTCCTTATAGCTGTATTTGCCTTGCTTACCAAACACCATCGCTCCGCTTTCGCTGAGGGTAAACATAGTTCCCTGACGAAGGTTATCCTTTGAGCCTTTATTAATAACGACGACCTGATTCTTAGCGCTGTATTGATTACCCTCTAACGAGCCTAAAATATTGGCAAACTGACCCGCAGAACTAGGCGCAGGATAAAACGTAGTTGAAAGCTTCATTTGATCAACACCAAGCTCAGGCAGAACAAGATCATTAAGCAACACCTCTTGCAGCTGCGTCTCTATCTGCAAGCTACTATATTCAGCATCCACCTCTTTCAAACGCGCCGTGGCGACCAAACGCAAAGAGGTCATACTCACTTGAGGTTGTTGTCGTTGGTACGTTTCGACAGAACGGTAGATAGCCCATTTTTGATGTTGCTGGTTCCCCGAGATGAACAACCTATCTTCGCCAGACAGGAATCGCTTGCCATCACTGGTCCCTAGAACTCGTTGAGCCGATTCGATATCTTGCTGATCGACCAAGCGATCAGACTGTAAATACGGTAGAACCAGTCCCTCATTGACGGTAGGTACCGCTTTCTTTTCTGAAACTCGAATCTTAGGGCTAAGCTTAATGACAGGTTTTAGGCTTAAAACAGGCTCGCCATTAATCCAAACCAAAGACAATTTATCTCCGGGATAAATAAGGTGTGGGTTTTCTATCTCTGGGTTTACCTGCCATAGCCTTGGCCACAACCATGGGCTATCGAGATACATCGCAGAGATATCCCATAAGGTATCGCCTTTAACTACGACATACGCTTCGGGTGCATCTTGTTTGATGGTTAAAGGTTGCTCACTATTTTCAGCCGTAGCGGCGAACGAAAACGAAGCACAAATAAGAGAAAAAGTGGGTAAAAAATGACGCATGACCTAGGTTCCTCGGTCTGAATATATGACATCTGACTAGAGAATTACCTTCAGGATGCTGTCATTTGGCCTCTAAAATGTCTAGAATTGAGACAACAAGGTTTAAGCTGTTTCGGCACAGTTCAATATTTCGAGTGTATATGTCTGTATTACAAGTATTAACATTACCAGATGATCGTCTACGTACCGTGGCGAAACCGGTAAAAGAAGTGACCCCAGAGATTCAAAAGTTCGTTGATGACATGATTGAAACCATGTACGACGAAGAAGGTATCGGCCTTGCGGCAACGCAAGTAGATTTCCACCAGCGCATCGTTGTTATCGATATTTCAGAAACACGTGATGAGCCTATGGTTCTGATCAACCCTGAAATTACCGACAAACGTGGCGAAGATGGCATCGAAGAAGGCTGTCTATCTGTACCAGGCGCTCGAGCTCTAGTACCTCGCGCTGCAGAAGTAACGGTTAAAGCATTAGACCGTGAAGGCAATGAATTCACATTCGACGCTGACGACCTTCTGGCTATTTGTGTTCAACACGAACTTGACCACCTAGAAGGCAAGTTGTTTGTTGATTACCTATCGCCACTAAAACGTAAACGAATTCAAGATAAGCTAGCGAAAATTAAGCGTTTCAACGAGAAACAAGATCAATAATCGCTGCTATCACTAAATTAAGAAGGAAGTCTACCTTGAGTCAATCTTTAAGAATTGTCTTCGCAGGTACTCCGGATTTCGCCGCCCGTCATTTGGCGGCGTTGTTGTCTTCGGAGCATGAAGTTATTGCTGTTTACACACAGCCCGATCGTCCAGCAGGCCGCGGTAAAAAACTGACGGCGAGCCCAGTAAAAAACATCGCACTTGAAAACAATATTCCGGTTTACCAACCAGAAAATTTCAAGTCAGATGAAGCGAAGCAAGAGCTAGCAGATTTGAATGCTGACATCATGGTTGTTGTCGCTTACGGCTTGCTTCTTCCACAAGCTGTATTAGATACGCCTCGCTTGGGTTGTATCAATGTGCATGGTTCAATCCTGCCACGCTGGCGTGGTGCCGCTCCGATTCAACGCTCTATATGGGCGGGTGATAAAGAGACAGGCGTAACGATCATGCAGATGGATATCGGCCTAGACACGGGGGATATGCTAAGCATCGCAACGCTGCCAATCGAAGCGACAGATACTAGCGCGTCAATGTACGAGAAGTTAGCTGGCCTTGGCCCTGATGCGCTTGTTGAGTGTTTGTCTGACATCGCGTCTGGTAAAGCCGTTGCTGAGAAGCAAAACGATAAGCTTGCTAACTACGCGAAGAAACTAAGTAAAGAAGAAGCTAAAATTGATTGGAATGACAGTGCAGAACACATCGAACGTTGTGTGCGCGCTTTCAACCCATGGCCAATGAGTCACTTTACGATTGTTGATAGCAGCTCTAATGATGAAAAAAGCATTAAAGTTTGGCAGACACGTGTTGATCAAGAATCAATGTCTGCGCCAGCTGGTTCAATCATCAAAGCAGATAAGACTGGTATTTATGTTGCGACTGGCGACAAAGTATTGGTATTGGAACAACTACAAGTTCCAGGCAAAAAAGCAATGTCAGTTCAAGACATCTTGAACTCACGTGCAAGCTGGTTTGAAGTTGGTACTCAACTTTCTTAACCGCTTTAAAGCTACTCAATATGCACATTAAAAATGTGTAGCTTGTAAAAACACAGCTTAGAAAACCTTTACGAGGGCAGAGATGCCCTTATGTATTCAAATAAATATTCGGTACCCCTCATGAATGTTCGCGCTGCTGCTGCAAATGTCCTATTCCAAGTTGTCGATAAAGGCCACTCTCTTTCACACGCTCTCCCTGCGGCTCAAAAAACGATCCGTCCGCGAGACCATGCTCTACTGCAAGAGATTTGCTACGGCGCACTTCGTTACCTGCCTCGCTTAGAATCAATCGCTAACGAACTGATGGAAAACTCGCTTAAAGGTAAAAAGCGCGTCTTCCATCACCTGATCTTAGTCGGCATTTATCAGTTAGGCTTTATGCGCATTCCTTCGCATGCCGCCGTTGCTGAAACCGTGGAAGCAACCAAAACACTACGCGGCCCAAGCCTAAGTGGTTTGATCAATGCAGTACTACGTAGCTACCTACGCGATCAAGAAGAGCTAGACGAGAAAGCCGTTAGCCACAATGCTGGCAAATACAGTCATCCAAGCTGGATCCTAAAAATGCTTCAAGAAAGCTACCCAGAACAGTGGGAGCAATTAGTTGAAGCAAACAACAGCAAGGCACCAATGTGGCTGCGCGTAAACCGTCAACACCACACTCGTGACGAGTATGCTGAACTGCTTAAAAACGAAAACATTGAATACACATTGCACCCTGAAGCAGCCGATGCCATAAAATTAGCTGCACCTTGTGACGTTACTTTGCTTCCGGGTTTCGACCGAGGCTGGGTATCAGTACAAGACGCTGCAGCTCAGCTTTCCGTTGATTTCCTAACACCAAAAGATGGTGAGCTAATCCTTGATTGCTGTGCAGCACCTGGTGGTAAAACGGCACACATTCTTGAACATACTCAAGACACAGAAGTGGTTGCAATCGACAGTGACATTAAACGCCTAGACCGCGTTTACGATAACCTTGAACGCCTACAACTGCGTGCCGACGTCATCTGTGGTGATGCTCGCTACCCTGAAGAATGGTGGACGGGCAGTCAGTTTGACCGCATCCTACTTGATGCTCCATGTTCAGCGACGGGGGTAATTCGCCGTCATCCTGACATCAAGTGGCTACGCCGTGCCTCTGATATTGATGCGCTAGCGGAACTGCAAAGTGAGATTTTGGATGCAATGTGGCGCCAGCTCAAAGAAGGCGGCACCATGGTTTATGCGACATGTTCTATCACGCCGCAAGAAAACGTGCTGCAAGTGAAAGCATTCTTAGAGCGTACCGAGAACGCAACGCTGGTTGGCTCTGATATCGAAAACCCGGGTCGTCAAATACTGCCTGGAGAAGAAGATATGGATGGCTTCTACTATGCAGTTCTAGTAAAACAGGCATAACACTAACAGCGGCTAAGAATTGGATTCTTAGCCGCTGTTTCTTTCTAGTGCATTATCGAAGCAAAATGAGATCACTAGAATTACAAAGGCAAAAATAAGAGAAAGGCTATGAAGATCATTATCCTAGGTGCTGGACAAGTTGGCGGTACCCTTGCTGAAAACCTAGTTGGCGAAAACAACGACATCACCATTGTCGATCGTAACGCTAACCGACTACGTGAACTTCAGGATAAATACGACCTTCGGGTTGTAAACGGTTATGCCAGCCACCCAAGAACATTACGTGAAGCGGGTGCGCAAGATGCCGACATGTTGGTTGCGGTAACCAACATGGATGAAACCAACATGGCGGCATGTCAGGTTGCCTTCTCTCTGTTCAACACGCCAAATCGTATTGCCCGTATCCGCTCTCCTCAATACCTAGAAGAGAAAGAAGCGCTATTCAAATCAGGTGCTATCCCAGTCGATCACCTGATTGCACCCGAAGAGCTAGTGACCAGCTACATCGAGCGCCTAATTCAATACCCAGGTGCACTGCAGGTTGTGAGCTTTGCTGAACAGAAAGTTAGCCTAGTAGCAGTAAAAGCTTACTACGGTGGCCCACTGGTCGGTAATGCACTTTCTGCTTTGCGTGAACACATGCCGCACATCGATACTCGTGTTGCCGCTATTTTCCGACAAGGTCGCCCTATTCGTCCACAAGGCACCACCATCATTGAAGCCGATGATGAAGTTTTCTTCGTCGCGGCAAGTAATCATATTCGCTCAGTAATGAGTGAACTACAGCGCCTAGAAAAGCCTTACCGCCGCATCATGATTGTCGGTGGTGGTAACATTGGCGCAAGTTTGGCAAAACGCCTTGAGCAAAGCTACAGCATCAAGCTGATAGAACGCAGTCCCACACGAGCGGAGAAGCTATCTGAAGAGTTAGAAAACACCATTGTATTCTGTGGCGATGCAGCAGACCAAGAGCTGCTAACAGAAGAAAACATCGATCAGGTGGATGTGTTCATTGCCCTAACCAATGAAGACGAAACCAACATCATGTCCGCGATGTTGGCCAAGCGCATGGGTGCCAAGAAAGTAATGGTACTGATTCAGCGTGGTGCTTACGTCGACCTTGTTCAGGGTGGTGTGATTGATATTGCTATCTCTCCACAACAAGCGACTATTTCTGCACTGCTTACTCACGTTCGTCGTGCTGATATTGTAAACGTATCCTCTCTACGTCGCGGTGCTGCTGAAGCGATCGAAGCCATTGCTCACGGCGACGAAACCACATCTAAAGTGGTTGGCCGAGCGATTGGCGACATTAAACTACCACCGGGCACCACTATTGGTGCGATTGTTCGCGGAGAAGAAGTACTGATCGCGCACGATAGAACCGTCATCGAACAAGATGACCACGTAGTAATGTTCCTAGTAGACAAGAAGTACGTGCCTGATGTTGAGTCTCTTTTCCAACCGAGCCCGTTCTTCTTATAGCCTTGTTCTCGTAAGCTTCTTGTGAGAACGAAGCTCCGATACAAAGCGATGGTCTATTAAGCTATGGTCAACTTTCGTCCAATATTATTAGTGATAGGGTTAGTGTTATCAAAGCTCGCCCTTTTCATGTACATCCCCACATTGGTTGCCTTTTTTACTGGCACCGGTGGTTTTCTCGAGTTTGGTCAATCAGTAGTGATCACGCACATCGTAGCGTTCATCTGCTTGAGTTTGGGCCGTTCCGCTAAGTTCCGACTTGGGGTGCGGGACATGTTTTTGATCACCTCACTGGTCTGGACCATTGCCAGCGCCTTCGCTGCACTGCCTTTTGTATTCATTAACCACATCAGCTTCACCGACGCCTACTTTGAGACCATGTCGGGTATCACCACAACCGGTTCAACGGTGCTAAGTGGCTTAGACAGCATGGCACCAAGCATTCTATTGTGGCGTTCAATACTGCAATGGCTCGGTGGCATCGGCTTCATCGTTATGGCGGTAGCGGTTCTACCAATGCTCAACGTCGGTGGTATGCGCCTGTTCCAAACCGAATCATCTGATTGGTCAGATAAAAGTAGCCCACGAGCAAAAACGGTCGCGAAGAATATCGTAGCGGTTTATCTGGTATTAACTGGCTTGTGCTTGGTGAGCTACTTGTTTGCTGGCATGAGCGTCTTTGATGCCATCAATCACGCTTTCACAACGCTCTCGACTGGCGGTTATTCGACTTCCGATGGCTCAATGAACCACTTCTCTAACAGCGCCCATTGGGTAGGAACTGCGTTCATGTTTCTTGGTGGCTTGCCGTTTTTACTGTTTGTCAGTGCGCTGCGCGGTAGAAAACTCGCACCGATCTATAAAGATGCTCAAGTAAGAGGTTTCGCTTACCTATTCTTGGTTGCCAGTGCCGTGATTTCCAGTTGGTTGGTCATGAGAGATGGCTACACGGTATTGGATGCAATGCGTGTCTCAATGTTCAATATTGTATCAGTCGTCACCACAACCGGTTTTGGCTTAGAAGACTTCACCGCATGGGGCGCACTACCAACCACACTGTTTGCCTTCCTAATGATGGCAGGTGCTTGTTCAGGCTCAACCTCTGGTGGTATTAAAATATTCCGCTTCCAGATCGCGATGACTATGCTTCACAAACAAATGATGAAGCTGATTCATCCATCAGGGGTATTTGTTCAACGCTACAACCAACGCCCAGTCAGTGACGACATCGTTCGTTCTTTAGTGGCATTTGGTTTGATGTTTTTTATTACAATTATCTTAATCGCTGGTGGTTTGAGTGCGATGGGACTTGATCCCGTGACCAGTATATCTGGCGCTATCACAGCCGTTGCCAACGTTGGTCCAGGTATGGGCAGCGTGATCGGTCCAACCGGGAACTTTGCTCCGCTGCCCGACGCCGCTAAATGGTTGCTAAGCTTAGGAATGCTAATGGGACGACTCGAGATACTGACGCTCATTGTTCTATTTTTCCCAGCCTTTTGGCGACGTTAACCAAGCACAAAATCAAGGAAACACAGATGAAATCATACGTACTTCTCGCTGGCACATTGCTCGCAAATTCAGTATTCGTAAGTGCTGCCTTTGCTGATCAAATGGTCACACTGCCTGATGGCAAACAAGTGTTACTCAAAGATGATTTTACTTGGCAATATGTGGCACCGAAGCAAACGGAAGCAGCAGCGACAACATCAGAAATCGCCGTGCCCGTTGCAGCAGCACCTATCGTAGCCGTCCCGGTAGCGACGAATACGCGTGGCACAACGATTGTGGTTAATAGTAAAAAGCCAAGCTTACAGCTGTCTCAATCAGGAGTGGATGTTGTACTGGGTGCAAGTCGCTATGAAGATGGTGAGCTTATCATTCCAACAGCCATCACCAACCAAGGCACTCAAGCTATCATTTTGGTATCACTTAACATCAGCGTATTTACTGTAGAAGGTGAGTTGTTGGCAGAAGAAGAAGTTGCAGTGTGGAAATCAATCAAACGAATGGCCGACACATATTTACGACCAAAGACAGGTGAAGAAGGCAAGCTAATCAAGCTCGACCTAGAGCAACACCCCGAATATCAGATCAAAGTTGAAATTACTGAAGTACTGGCTCGCTAAACCGGAGTCACGTACAAATAGATAGCGAAGAAATGGCAAGCGCAACCCGCCAATACAAACAAGTGCCAAATGGCATGGTTGTAAGGGATGCGTTTGGCCACATAGAAAATCACGCCCAGCGAATAAATCACACCACCGAGCGCTAATAGCACCAAACCACCCATCTCGATATTCATCGCCAGTTGATAGACCACAACCAATGACAACCAACCCATCGCCAAGTAAGTCATCAATGACAAACGCTTAAATCGGTAGACGAAGGCAATCTTCATAATGATGCCCACCAGCGCGATACCCCAAATAACAGCCATTAACCCCATTGCTAAAGGTGTTCTCAAGCTCACCAATAAAAATGGCGTATAGCTACCCGCGATCAGCAAGTAGATCGCACAGTGATCGAGAGTTTTCAGTAGGCGCTTAGTCTTTTCTGTGGTGATCGAGTGATAAAGCGTAGAAGCGAGAAAGAGTAGGATAATACTGCTGCCATACACCGCCATGCTCGCAATAGTCAGCATATCGGCTTGATGATCAAACGCACGAATCAGTAACAGGATTAAACCAACCACACCGAGCACAACTCCCAAGCCATGAGTTATTGCATTGGCACGTTCTTCGATGTCACAGTATTCGCTCACCGATGATGCAGACATGACTATCCTACTAGAGTAAATGATCGATTTGCCTAGTATTGCACATTAAGCTTACACGTGTAAGCTTAAATTTTTATGACATCGATGACGCCTAAACTGTGTGATGAAGCTAAAATCTCTAAAGCGAAAGAGCTAAGAAGTGTTTTCTAAATACTCAATCACCATCTTACCAGCGTCCTCTGGAGAGGTATCCAATGGCACACTCAATTGACGCTGTAGCTGACCAACCCCTAATAAACTCGCCAACATCCCTTTTGCGCCATCTCGATTGCGGTCTATCTCAAACCACAAATTAAGTTCTGTCTCATCACGATGGGCAACAACCTCTAATTCACGCCAACGGCCATGATAAGGGCCAGTCGTCGGAACAAACTCGAATTCTTGTACAAACGGCAGTTCAAAACCCTCCACCGCTTCACATTCAACTTGGCGAATACGTAGTCCTTGGGCTTCAAGTTCATTAAAAATACCATCAAGTAGCGCATCAGGGCGAACCGTTAGAGTATCCTTATCCGATGGGTCAATCGCCATCGCAATGTCTAACCCGGTTTCAAGCCACACCTTGGAATCACCAATAGTGACGGGTGTATTAAGCGGGACATAAAACTCACACTCAAAATTACGGGTCTCGCCCGGTTGAATAACAAAGGCATACGGCAGGCTCCATTTGGCCAACGAGTATGTCTGGTGCATTCGGCGTGTTTGACCGCCCTCTTGCTTTTGCGAGTTCATGGCAACTTCTGTGACGTAACGGCAGCACAGGTTGAGATCGATGTTGTCTATCTCTTGTGGCTGAGCGCCACCATACACATACACAATAATGCTCGCCTTTTGCCCTGGGTAAAGCACTTCTTGCTGCAATACAGAATCCACCTTGGCAGACCCAATACCAAAACTTGCTAACGTTTTCTTTAAGAACGACATATGCACCTCCTTTAAAACATCATCTTAAGCCTGAAAGAGGTTCAAACTCAAATATACTGTTCACACTATTTTAGCTCTAATATTGTCTATTTATCACACAGGCGTCGATCGATAACTTAGATAGTGATAGTCTAGGCTCTGATATGCATGCATATCATTATCCTGATTTATTATTCGGATTGGCGAAAGCCAGACGAGTGACGCTTCAAGCAATTGAGGCGGATCTCATGGTAAATCAGGCCATTAGATTGGCAATGGATATGCCTGACCGTTAGGTAACTTAATGCGCCCAACAGCTGTCAGGTTCTCGCAGACCAACCGCAGTGCGATGCGTCGTCGTAGTGGCTTTGCTGCTGCTCCAACGGCAAAAAAAATGGCTCCAGCAATGACTCTAGTTGAGAAGACTGCTTTATTAGCACCGACTACAACAAAAGTGATTAAAGCCGCTTAACTAAAAAGCGCAGTTTTTACTGCGCTTTTTCTTGCCTCTTTCCCTTCTCGAAATGAGTTTACACATTGGTATTCTCGATTCAATTTGATACTTTATCCACAAATCATTATAAATTTTGTGGGGAATAAAGTATGAAGTGTCATCGCATTGAAGAGTTGCTTGAGCTAATGGAACCTGAGTGGCAAAAAGATCAGGAGCTTAACTTGCTAGAGTTCATCATTAAGCTATCAAAAGAAGCAGGCTACCAAGGCAAGCTTGAAGAACTGACGGATGATGTTCTTATCTACCACCTAAAAATGCGTAACAGCGAAAAAGATGAAATGATACCGGGTCTGAAAAAAGACCAAGAAGATGATTTCAAAACTGCCATCCTAAAAGCACGTGGCCTCCTTTAATTATCTCTATTGCTTTAGTGTTATAACTACCTTACAGATAAAACACTCAATGAAAAAAGCGATCACTTGGCCGCTTTTTTATTTCTGTTCGCTATTTTTTCGTCACAACTGTTACGACTTTTGTTGTTAAAGGTTGATAGCGTTAAAGAAATGAGAACAAGATTGCCGCTATAATCGCCCCCATAAGAATCTTCTAAAATAATAAGAGTGAGTGTGATAACAACAAATGCACCAAACTCAATTTCTACAGGTTCTCTAAACCATACTTTAAAGTAATGTCGTCAATACCCGATTTAACCGGGTATACATGCCACAAAAAGGATATTCCATGAGTCAGGATAAAATCGATATCAAAGATGTGACTCCTAAAACCTTTAATCCAAAAACACATAAAGGTAATGGAGATCGATTTAACCCAAGTAACCGAATCTATGTGCGAGAAAGCAAAGGTAAATTCCAACAGTTGCGTCGTTACGGCGGTTGGTTCTTACTTTTACTTTTTACGCTTATCCCATGGATTTCATTTGGTGAACGACAAGCGATCTTGCTCGATATCGGCAGCCAACAGTTCAACTTCTTTGGTACTACGTTATACCCACAAGATCTCACCCTGCTCGCGATCCTCTTCATGATTGCTGCATTTGGTCTGTTCTTTATCACCACCTTTTTAGGCCGGGTTTGGTGTGGCTACCTTTGCCCTCAAACCGTGTGGACCTTTATGTACATCTGGTTTGAAGAGAAACTCGAAGGGGCTGCCAATAAGCGAAGAAAACAAGATTCTGGCAAACTGACTATCAATTTAATTGTTAGAAAAACGGCTAAACACATAGCATGGTGGGCCATTGCCATTGCGACTGGTTTAACCTTTGTTGGCTACTTCATCCCTGTCAAAGAATTAGTGGCAGGCTTCTTTACCTTCAACTCGTCATTTTGGCCAGTATTTTGGGTACTGTTCTTTGCCGGGTGTACCTACGCCAACGCAGGTTGGATGCGCTCAATTGTGTGTCTGCACATGTGTCCTTATGCACGTTTCCAATCAGCCATGTTTGATAAAGATACTTTCATCGTAGGTTACGACACCGAGCGTGGCGAAAGCCGCGGTCCTCGTTCTCGTAAAGCCGATCCAAAAGAGCTTGGCCTTGGTGACTGTATTGACTGTAACCTGTGTGTTCAAGTGTGCCCGACAGGGATTGATATCCGTGACGGTCTGCAATACGAGTGTATTAACTGTGGCGCGTGTATTGATGCCTGTGACCACACTATGGAACGTATGGGCTATGAAAAAGGCCTGATCAGCTACACCACAGAACACAGGTTGGAAGGACACTCAACTAAAGTCATGCGCCCTAAGCTGCTAGGCTACGGAGCCATATTGATACTTATGCTGGGTTTGTTCTTTGCACAGATAGCGAGTGTTGACCCTGCCGGCTTAAGCGTTCTGAGAGATAGAAACCAGCTATTTAAAATCAATAGCCAAGGGCTTGTCGAAAATACTTACAACTTGAAAATAATCAACAAAACTCAGCAAGAGCAAGAATACAAACTTGATGTTAGCGGGCTACCAGACTCTATCTGGTACGGTAAACAAACCATTACCGTAGAGCCTGGTGAAGTTTTAAACCTTCCTATCAGCTTAGGCGTCGATCCAGAAAAACTGAGCTCACCAGTTTCGACAATTCAGTTTATACTCTCGGATAATGAAGAGTTTACGATGGAAGTCGAAAGCCGCTTTATCAAGAAGCTCTGATACCAGCCACCTAGTGCTTGGTATAACCCCCAATAAATGGAAAAAGGCTCAGTAATGAGCCTTTTTTATTCTATGACGATGCAAGCCTTTAACTTTGATAACCTGACTCCTGACTTCATGTGGTACGCACTGGAGAGCATCGGAGTTCGCGCTGAATCCGGGCTTCTCGCTCTCAACAGTTATGAAAACCGGGTATATCAATTCATAGATGAAGACCGTAAACGCTACGTGGTTAAATTTTATCGCCCGCAGCGCTGGAACACAGCACAGATCCAAGAAGAGCACGATTTCGCGTTAGAGCTGATCGAACAAGAGTTACCGGTTGCTCCACCGATACGGATCAACGGCGCAACCTTACATGAATATCAAGGCTATCTATTTGCACTATTTGAAAGTGTCGGCGGCAGACAATATGAAGTCGACAATCTAGAGCAATTGGAAGGCGTAGGACGTTTTCTTGGTCGTATTCATAAAGCGAGTGCCGGAAGAACATTCCAGCATCGTCCGACCATCAGCTTAGATGAGTATCTTTATCAGCCACGTAAGATTCTAGAGAACTCTCAGTTTATCCCAACGCACCTGGAGAACGCGTTCTTCAATGACGTCGATCTTCTAATTAAAGAGTTGGAGAGCCAATGGCCTAGCAATATTGAGAATATCCGTCTCCATGGTGACTGCCACCCAGGCAATATTCTGTGGCGTGACGGGCCAATGTTCGTCGATCTTGATGACGCACGAAACGGCCCTGCGATACAAGATCTGTGGATGCTGCTTAATGGTGATCGCCAAGATAAGCTGATGCAGCTGGATATTTTGTTAGAAAGTTATCAAGAGTTTTGCGATTTTAATACCTCACAACTGAAACTAATCGAACCCCTGCGCGGTCTACGTATGGTGCATTACATGGCATGGTTGGCGAAACGATGGCACGATCCGGCGTTTCCTTTGGCCTTCCCGTGGTTTAATGACCCGAAATATTGGGAGCAACAAGTACTTGCTTGTAAAGAGCAAATTGCTACCCTGCAAGAGCCACCACTTTCGTTAATGCCTCAGTGGTAACCGCAATCGCAACATACAACTAGATAAAAATTCAAACATAATGGAGATTGGATAAATGAAAAAGCTATTCGCATTTTTCTCATTGATCATGTTGAGCCTTTCCGCTCACGCGGCGAAATTTAACGAAGGTGAACACTACAAAGTTCTCGACCTAGAAGCATCAAAAAAACCATTGGTGACAGAGTTCTTCTCTTTTTACTGCCCACACTGTAATAGTTTTGAGCCTATTATCCAGCAGCTAAAACAACAGTTACCTGCTGACGCTAAGCTACAGAAGAACCATGTTTCATTCATGGGTGGCAACATGGGTATGCCAATGAGCAAAGCTTACGCGACGATGATTGCACTGAAAGTGGAAGACAAGATGGTCCCCGTGATGTTTAACCGCATTCACAACATGAACAAACCACCACGCGATGAAGCAGAACTACGTCAAATCTTTTTAGATGAAGGTATCGACGCGAAGAAGTTTGATGCGGCTTACAATGGCTTTGCAGTAGATTCAATGGTTCGTCGTTTCGATAAAGCATTCAAAGACAGCGGCCTTTCTGGCGTACCCGCAGTCGTGGTAAACAACCGTTACCTAATAGATGCTCAAGGTATCAGTTCTCTCGATGAGTACTTCGAACTGGTTAACTTCCTACTGAAAAAGTAAGGAATGGATGAAAGGAAGCTTCGGCTTCCTTTTTTTTGCTTGTTCAAAAATCATCATTGATAAATAATTAACCTGGAAATTTAAAGCTTTACTGCTATTAATAACCCGTCCTAAGAACCGGTGGGCAAGGAGCCCGTAAATGAAAATAAAAATCACACTTATCGCATTAAGCGTTGCAGCCTCTCCCGCTTTTGCCAAGCTTGCAGACGAACAAGGTTTCAGTGGTGAAATATCGTTCAATACCGGAGTCGCCTCTTCCACCTCAAACTTTAATACCGACTCGGATAGCACCATCTCGTCAAATACACAGAAAGCACCTTCTGACCGTTCATTTCTCATAGCACCTCTAGGAAATGTCGCTTACACCTTTGGTGAAAAGTTAAATCATCAGGTTTACACGGGTACGGCACGTGATGACGTGGCAACAGGTACCGTGGTGCTTGAAGTGGGTTATAAATACCAACTTGAATCTGGCATGGTGATCGATGCTTCTATTCTGCCAACCATTATGTCTGATGAGACTTGGGCTAACCCATACAAAGTTGGAGAAGCTCGTAGCAAAACAGACGAAACCGGTAATGCGTTCCGCCTAAAGCTGGATAATATTGCTGGCTCTGCGTTCTCCGTCGATATGGCTTTCGCGACCAGAGATGTGGATAACGACCTAGTTGAATACGAAGAACTAAAGCGTGATGCAGACACCTTCTACCTAAAAGGTCAGTATCGCCAACCGATTAACCGCACTATGATGTTGGTTCCGTCTTTGATTTATCAATCAACAGACGCAGAAGGCGATGCAGTCTCATTCGAACAATTCGGGGGAGAAGTCAGTTTATTTGGTGGCACGGGCCGTCACCAGTACGCGCTAACTGCGGGTTACAACCAACGCTCTTACGATGCAAGCAACCCGATCTACGACAAGAAGCGTAGCGACGACAACATCAATCTATTCGCCGCGTATGAATATGAACAGTTCATGGACTGGGAAAACTGGTCGTTTGTTGCTCTTGCCGGTTACGGTACTAGCGAATCAAACATTACCTTCTACGATGAATCACAATACATCGCTTCAGTTGGCTTGAACTACAAGTTCTAACTCCAGCCAGCACCAATAAATTATCAAACCCAAGCCTGCACACAAGCAGGCTTTCTATTT
This sequence comes from Vibrio sp. RW, assembly GCF_027587105.1. Classification (NCBI taxonomy): domain Bacteria; kingdom Pseudomonadati; phylum Pseudomonadota; class Gammaproteobacteria; order Vibrionales; family Vibrionaceae; genus Vibrio; species Vibrio sp. RW. Next base: position 58,257 of record NZ_JAPPTM010000019.1, on the reverse strand, counting down.
ACTACTACACAGCTTGAGCCGTGAGTTGCTTCAACAATCGGTCCATCGCTCGATAGCCCAGCGCTTCCGATAAATGCTTCTTTTCAATCTGCTCGTTACCGTCAAGGTCGGCAATGGTTCGTGCAACCTTAATGATTCGGTGATAAGCACGAATCGATAAACCCAACCGATGCAGCGCGGTTTCGAGAAACTCCGCATCTTCACGTCGAAGTGGGCAATATTTTTCAATTTCTCGGCTTCCTAGCAAAGAATTCGATTTATGATTCCTAGATAGCATCAACTGACGAGCTTGTTTAACTCGGAGTTTAACTACTTGGGTCGTTTCTCCACGATCCCCTCCTTCAGCGAGCATTCCTTTAGGTAACAAAGGGATTTCTAATGACATATCAAATCGATCAAGTAATGGTCCCGACAAGCGATTGAGATAACGCAGTATGATTTGTGGATTAACTCGTGCTTGATTACCTTCATAATAGCCAGTTGGACTAGGGTTGAGCGCACCTATCAACTGAAAGCGAGCAGGAAAGCGAGTCTTACCTGCCACACGCGAAATAATGATTTCACCCGACTCTAGCGGCTCTCGCAGTGAATCGAGTGCCTTGCGCTCAAACTCCGGCATCTCATCCAAAAACAACAATCCATTATGCGCCAAAGAAATCTCTCCAGGACGAGGGACAGAGCCCCCACCCACTAAGGCCGCCATCGAACTCGAATGGTGAGGCGAACGAAATGGCCTTTGTTTCCAGTTGTATTGATTAATCTCTTGTTGCGTTAACGAGGCTACTGAAGCCGTTTCCATCGCCTCTTCATTACTCATCTCAGGTAACAAGTCGCGTAATCGTGAAGCGAGCATAGTTTTCCCCGTCCCAGGAGGACCAAGGAAAAGCAAGTTATGGTTTCCAGCCGCGGCTATCTCTAAGGCACGCTTGCCTTGTTGTTGGCCAATAATATCTTGTAAATCACGATTATCAGACACGTCGACGTGATGATGCTCCGTTCGATACAAGCCAAGCTGAGCCTGCCCACACATATCGGCACAAACCTCCAATAACGTTTGTGCCGATTTATGTGCCCCTTTGCCAACCAAGGCCGCCTGGTCACCGTTGTGGTGTGGAACCACCAAACATCGCTCAACACTGTCGGCCGCCAATGTGGCTGGCAACACTCCTTTGACTGAACGCAACTCTCCAGACAACGCCAACTCACCGATAAATTCATGTTGCGCTATTTTTGACGTAGGCAGCTGATCGGACGCCACTAAGATACCGAGCGCGATTGGCAAGTCAAAGCGCCCTCCCTCCTTAGGTAAATCCGCAGGAGCCAGGTTGACCGTGATTCTTTTTGATGGGAATTCAAAACGAGAATTGATGATGGCGCTTCTGACTCGGTCTTTGGATTCCTTGACCGTCGTTTCAGGTAGACCCACCAACGTAAAACCGGGCATTCCATTGCTGATATGGACCTCAACGGTCACCTCTGGCGCTTCTACACCCACACTAGCTCGGCTATGAATTATCGCGAGTCCCATAACTTTCCTTTGTCTTTGATTTAAAAGTATTCGCTCTGGATATTCGTTGTACACCAAAGCTATCAAGTTGTTATATAGCTTGGTGGAATGGTGTTTTAATGTGAAAAAAGAATGACATTTTCCTTGTCATACAACAGATTTGTGTGATAACACTAGAGATGTAGACATTTACTGAAGACAATAAACAAGAAAACTCGAATTTTATGATTTTTAACGCTCGCATTTACGCACTGATTAACCTGATTATCGTAGTCATTATTGAGACTGCGCGGGGGCGAGTGGGAAAAAAGTAACCACGAATTAGAAAAAACCCCCGCACTGAAAAGTTCGGGGGTTTTTTCTAATTTAACGGTTCAATTTTTATTATTTTATTATTTTCGGCTTTGCCGATTTACAGGAAGAATGGGAGCACAAGATGTGCAGAGACAATGGAAACAGTTACCAAAATAAAGGTAATACGGAGGAACTACGATGAAAGGCGCAGAACTAGTCGTATCCGCACTCAAGCAACAAGGCATTGAGACCGTATTTGGTTACCCAGGTGGTGCCATCATGCCAATCTACGATGCACTCTATGACGGCGGCGTTGAACATATCCTGTGCCGTCATGAACAAGGCGCTGCAATGGCCGCTATCGGTATGGCTCGAGCAACACAAGACGTCGCGGTTTGCATGGCAACCTCAGGCCCAGGCGCAACTAACTTAGTCACTGGCCTTGCAGACGCCTTTATGGATTCCATCCCACTCGTTGCTATCACAGGCCAAGTTGCTAGCTCCCATATCGGCACCGATGCATTCCAAGAAATGGATGTGATTGGTATGTCTTTGTCATGTACTAAACACAGCTACCTCGTTACCGACATTGAAGATCTTGCGCCAACATTAACTGAAGCATTCATCGTTGCAAAAGCAGGACGTCCCGGTCCGGTTATTGTCGATATCGCTAAAGATGTTCAATTGGCAGAAGCACCTGTTAACACTCTCCCTGAATTTACTCCACCAGCCATTCCTGTTGCGACAACCGATGCCATTGAGCAGGCACAGTACTTTTTGTCTCAAGCGACCCGTCCTGTTTTATACGTCGGTGGTGGTGTCCAACTGGCTAAAGCGACGGACTCTGTTCGTGAGTTTTTACGCCTTAATCCAATGCCAGCCGTAAGCACACTGAAAGGCTTAGGTACCATCGAACGTGACGACCCACACTACTTGGGCATGCTGGGTATGCACGGCACCAAGGCCGCTAACCTAGTGGTTCAAGAGAGCGACCTGCTGATTGTGGTTGGCGCTCGTTTCGATGATCGGGTAACCGGAAAACTTGATACCTTTGCACCGCACGCGAAGGTTATTCATATCGATATCGATGCGGCCGAGTTCAGTAAACTGCGTCTGGCCGATGCACCAATTCGTGGTGACATCAACAAAATCATGCCTCAGTTGGAACTAAGCCAAGACATCTCATCTTGGGTCCACCACTCTGAAGGGTTACGCAGCTCATTCAAGTGGCGCTACGACCACCCAGGCGATCTGATCTTTGCTCCGCTACTGTTGAAGCAACTGTCAGACATGATGCCAGCAAGCTCTATTGTTTCAACCGATGTGGGCCAACACCAAATGTGGGCGGCTCAACACATTCAGCCTCGCGATCCACAAAACTTCATCACCTCTGCCGGTTTGGGCACCATGGGCTTTGGCTTACCAGCCGCAATGGGTGCATCGGTTGGCCGTCCTGATGACCAATCGATTCTTATCTCTGGTGATGGTTCATTCATGATGAACGTGCAAGAGCTTGGCACGCTGAAACGCCGCCAAATCCCAGTGAAGATGGTGCTTCTAAACAACTCTCGCTTGGGCATGGTTCGCCAATGGCAATCACTGTTCTTTGATGGCCGCCACAGTGAAACCATCTTAGATGACAACCCAGACTTCGTGATGCTAGCGAAAGCCTTCGATATCCCGGGTAAAACCATCACGCGTAAAGAAGAAGTAGAGCCAGCACTGAAAGAGATGCTAGAGAGCAAAACCGCTTACTTACTTCATGTTCTTATCGATGAAGAAGAGAACGTATGGCCACTAGTACCGCCAGGTGCTTCAAACAGTGAGATGTTGGAGAACACATAACATGAAAAGATACCTATTAGACATCAAAGCCGATGATAAGCCTGTACTACTAGAGCGTGTTCTTCGTGTTATCCGTCACCGTGGCTTTATTGTTAAGCAAGTGGCAGGCACTCAAAACCACGAAAGCAAAGTGGCGAGTGTTGAGATCATTGTCGACAGTGACCGTCCGATCTCTTTCTTGGTCAATCAAATCGAAAAGCTGTGGGATGTGCGTACCGTTGACGTAATCTCAATCAGCCGTAATGAATTACCAAACAACAACTTACAACAAAAGATAAACGCATAAGGAACCGCAAACATGACAGCTAAAACGGCAGACTATATTTGGTTTAACGGTGAGATGGTTCCTTGGGCAGAGGCGAACGTTCACGTCCTGACTCACGCAATGCACTACGGTACTTCTGTGTTTGAAGGCGTTCGTTGCTACAACACGCCAAAGGGGCCGGTTATCTTCCGTCACCCTGAACATGCTAAGCGCCTGAAAGACTCAGCGAAGATCTACCGCTTTCCTATTCCTTACACTGAGGAAGAAATTATGGAAGCGACTCGCGAAACGCTACGTCAAAATAAACTAGAGTCAGCGTACATCCGCCCTCTCGGCTTTGTCGGTAACGTTGGCTTGGGTGTATGCCCACCAGAAAATACTGAGATGGAACTGATCATCGCTGCTTTCCCTTGGGGTTCTTATCTAGGCGAAGAAGCGCTAGAAAATGGCGTTGATGCGATGATTTCTAGCTGGAACCGTGCTGCGCCAAACACCATCCCAACCGCTGCTAAAGCGGGTGGTAACTACCTATCTTCACTGCTAGTTGGTGGTGAAGCGCGTCGTCATGGTTACGATGAAGGTATTGCACTAAGTGTTGATGGTTACCTTTCTGAAGGTGCAGGTGAAAACATCTTTGTCGTGCGCAATGGCGTGCTATCGACACCACCAGCGACCAGTGCAATTCTGCCGGGTATCACTCGTGATTCGATCATGACACTAGCAAAAGACATGGGTTATGAGATCCGTGAAGAGAACATTGCTCGTGAAGCGCTATACCTTGCTGATGAAGTCTTCATGACAGGTACAGCAGCGGAAATCGTTCCGGTTCGTAGCGTAGACAAAATTACAGTAGGTGAAGGCAAACGCGGTCCTATCACTGAAAAAGTTCAAGCGGCTTATTTTGGTTTATTCAATGGCACCACTGAAGATAAGTGGGGTTGGTTAGATTACGTTTATCCAGCAGACCACGCTTCAACAAACCAAACACAAACCACTAAGTAAGCAACAGCCAAGTATTTATAAGGATTTAAGCAATGCCAATCTATCGTTCAGCAACAACTACCCACGGACGCAACATGGCTGGTGCGCGCGCTTTATGGCGTGCAACTGGCGTTAAAGATGATGACTTCGGTAAGCCAATCATCGCAGTTGTAAACTCTTTCACTCAATTCGTACCAGGCCACGTTCACCTTAAAGACATGGGTCAACTGGTTGCGGGTGAAATCGAGAAAGCGGGCGGTATCGCTAAAGAATTCAATACCATCGCGGTTGATGATGGTATCGCAATGGGTCACGGCGGCATGCTGTATTCACTGCCATCACGTGAGCTTATCGCAGACTCAGTAGAATACATGGTGAATGCGCACTGTGCCGATGCGATGGTGTGTATCTCTAACTGTGACAAAATCACTCCGGGAATGATGATGGCAGCAATGCGCCTTAACATCCCTGTGATCTTTGTATCTGGCGGCCCAATGGAAGCAGGTAAAACCAAGCTTTCAGATCAAATCATCAAGCTAGACCTTGTTGACGCTATGATTCAAGGTGCCGATCCAACGATTTCAGATGAGCAAAGTGAACAAGTAGAACGTTCTGCATGTCCAACCTGCGGTTCTTGTTCAGGCATGTTCACGGCCAACTCAATGAACTGTCTGACCGAAGCGCTTGGTCTGTCTCAGCCTGGTAACGGTTCTATGCTAGCAACGCACGCCGATCGTGAAGCGCTATTCATCAATGCCGGTAAGCGCATCGTTGAGCTCACTAAGCGTTATTACGAGCAAGATGACGAGTCAGCCCTGCCGCGCAACATTGCTAACCGTGCTGCATTCGAAAATGCGATGGCACTGGATATCGCGATGGGCGGTTCTAGTAACACCGTTCTTCACCTATTGGCTTCAGCTCAAGAAGGTGAGATTGATTTTGATATGGGTGATATCGATGAGATGTCTCGCCGCGTTCCACATCTATGTAAGGTTGCGCCTTCAACACCGAAATACCACATGGAAGACGTTCACCGCGCTGGTGGTGTAATGGCTATCCTAGGTGAACTGGACCGTGCTGGCCTACTGAACAACCAGACTCGCACCGTGCTTGGTCTGAGCATGCAAGAGCAACTGGCTCAGTACGACATAATACAAACAGAAGACGAAGCGGTACTTAAGTTCTTCCGTGCTGGCCCAGCAGGTATCCGTACCACCAAGGCATTCTCACAAGATTGCCGTTGGGATCGTCTTGATGATGACCGCGTCGATGGTTGTATCCGTACCAAAGAGAACGCGTTCAGCCAAGAAGGCGGCCTAGCAGTACTTTCTGGCAACATCGCCGTTGATGGCTGTATCGTTAAGACGGCAGGCGTTGATGAAGAAAACCTGAAATTCCAAGGCCCAGCGATTGTATTTGAAAGCCAAGATAGTGCGGTTGATGGCATCTTAGGTGGCAAAGTGAAAGCGGGCGAAGTGGTTGTTATTCGTTACGAAGGTCCTAAAGGTGGTCCGGGCATGCAAGAGATGCTTTACCCAACCACTTACCTAAAATCGATGGGTCTAGGCAAGTCTTGTGCTCTGCTAACAGATGGTCGTTTCTCTGGTGGTACTTCGGGTCTGTCTATCGGTCACGCTTCTCCAGAAGCAGCCAGTGGCGGTGTGATTGGTCTAGTAAATACTGGCGATATCATCACTATCGACATCCCTAGCCGCTCAATCACTCTTGATGTGCCTGAAGCAGAGCTAGAAGCGCGTCGTGTTAAGCAAGACGCACTAGGCTGGAAACCAGAAAACCGTCAGCGTGAAGTGTCTTTCGCACTGAAAGCTTACGCAAGCATGGCAACCAGTGCCGACAAAGGCGCTGTACGTGATAAGTCTAAACTAGAGGACTAATCAATGAGTGATGACACGGTCAGCCCCCAACAACAAACTGGCGCAGATTATCTGCGTCAGATCTTGAGAGCCCCCGTTTACGAAGCGGCAATCGTGACGCCTCTGCAAGATATGCCACGCCTGAGCGCTCGTATCGGTAATCAGGTTCAGCTAAAGCGAGAAGACCGTCAACCGGTCCACTCGTTCAAGCTACGTGGTGCCTACAACATGGTATCAAGCCTTTCAGAGCAACAAAAAGCTGCTGGAGTAATTGCGGCATCTGCGGGTAACCACGCTCAAGGCATGGCACTATCCGGTTCTAAGCTTGGTATTCAAACCACGATTGTAATGCCAAAAACCACGCCAGACATCAAGGTCGATGCAGTGCGCGGATTCGGCGGTAATGTGGTTTTGCACGGCAGTAATTTTGATGAAGCTAAAGCAGAAGCGGAACGTCTATCGACGGAGCATGGCTATACCTTTGTGCCTCCATTCGATCACCCATTAGTGATCGCTGGACAAGGCACCATGGGTATGGAGATGCTTCAGCAAAATGGTCACATGGATTACATCTTTGTGCCTGTCGGTGGTGGTGGCTTAGCGGCTGGTGTTGCAGTACTGGTAAAACAGCTGATGCCAGAGATCAAAGTCATCGCGGTGGAGCCTGAAGACTCGTCTTGTTTGAAAGCAGCACTGGATGCCGGTGAACCTGTAGTACTGGATCAGGTCAGCATGTTTGCCGATGGCGTTGCGGTTAAACGCATTGGCGAAGAGACATTCCGCTTATGTCAGCAGTACATCGATGGTCACATTGCCGTGTCTAGCGATGAGATCTGCTCGGCGGTGAAAGACATCTTTGAAGACACTCGCGCAATTGCCGAGCCTTCAGGAGCACTGGCTCTGGCTGGTTTGAAGAAATTTTCAGAACAAAACCAACTACAAGGCAAGCAACTGGCAACGGTGCTGTCTGGTGCTAATACCAACTTTCACGGTCTGCGTTATGTGTCTGAACGTTGTGAGTTGGGTGAGAAACGCGAAGGTTTGCTTGCGGTCACTATCCCTGAGCGACAAGGGGCTTTCCTAGAGTTCTGCAACATTATTGGTGGCCGAGCGGTGACAGAGTTTAACTACCGCCACAATGACGAAAGCCTAGCGAATATCTTCGTTGGTGTACGTCTGCAAGGTGGTCAAGAAGAGCTCGAGCACATCATCAATGACCTACGCGACGGCGGCTACCCGGTGGTCGACCTTTCTGATGATGAGATGGCAAAACTGCACATTCGCTACATGATTGGCGGCAAACCATCAAAACCATTGAAAGAGCGCCTATACAGTTTTGAGTTTCCGGAATACCCAGGGGCCTTGATAAAATTCCTTGATACCTTAGGTACCCACTGGAATATCAGCCTATTCAACTATCGTAACCACGGTGCCGATTACGGTCGTGTATTGTGTGGCTTTGAACTTGGTGATAATGATTTAGCTCAGTTCTCGACACACCTCCGAGAGCTTGGTTATCAGTGTAAAGATGAAACCGATAACCCTTCCTACAAGTTCTTCTTGTCTTAAGAGTTAACTACCGATTCAAAAAGAGCGAGTATTTACTCGCTCTTTTTATTGGTGCCGGTTTAGGTCAGTCACCTCAAAAGATCGTCTTCAAGTAGATCATTAGATCGCCTTGCGATGATCCAACCAATCTTGATGAAGCTGCTCGCTCGATCCTAGGTATTTTACCATCCATTCGATCAATTTATGGTTGTCGTCTTTCCGCCACACCAAACAGCAGTGGCTCTGCGGGCTTGGTTCTGGCAAGATCTTCTCCACCAGCAAACCCTGCTCAATAATAGGCGCAGCGATATGTCTTGGCATATAGCCCACTCCAACACCGTTCTTAAGGCACTCAATCGCACTGTACCAATTAGGTAATAGAAGACGTCTCTGACTCGCATAGTGACCGGTGTGTCGCTTAGGCAGCACGCTAGAGGTATCATCCAAACATATTGCGGGATACTGGCTAACGAATTCTTCATTAAGGTTTTGCTCTCGCACACACGGGTGACTTGGTGACATCACAAATGCCCAGTCTAAGCGCCCCATGTCTTTGACCTCAAAGTCACCACCAACAGGAATCGCGGAAGTGGCACCAATCACGATATCTGCCCTGCCCTGCGCTATCGCTTCCCAAGAGCCGTTGAACACCTCCATGTTGATCTGAAGTTCGGCAAACTCAAACGTTTGATAGAACGCTTCAATCATCGGCTTCATTTTGTCGAGCTTAACCACATTATCGAGCGTTAGGCGCAGTGTCTTCTTCCAGCCACGAGCAGCTCGTCGAGTTTGAGCACTAATCTCTTCCATCTGCCTCAGCAACGCACGAGCCTCTTCAATGAACAGTTCACCAGCAGGCGTCAGTTCAACCTTTCTCGGTAAGCGTCTGAAAAGTAAAACATCCAATTCTTGTTCGACCTGTCTAACCCCATAACTGATAGCTGATGGCACTTTGTGCAGCTGCTGTGCCGCAGCAGTAAAACTGCCTAAGCGGGCAACCGTATCGAGCATTTCTAAAGAGGATTTAGAGAACATAAGCCTTCAAATTTTTTGATTGATAACTACATATTTTAGCGTTTTATTTTATCAGTTTTGAAAAATAGAATGTAATGATTAATAAACAGGGGCTTTCAGTCCTTTATATCAAACAATTTTTTTGATGATAAAAACACCACTACTTTTAGTTTAATGGCATTTTATGAATATTTCTAAATTTCAATTGGTCTACCTTGCAGTTCTCTCAATGCTTGGTTTTATTGCGACCGATATGTACCTTCCTGCATTTAAGGCGATGGAGATCGATTTCGCAACAGGCCCAGAACAGATCGCATTGTCGTTAACCGTGTTTCTTGGCGGTATGGCAATGGGTCAGCTCCTGTGGGGACTCGCGAGTGACAAGTACGGTCATCGTAATACGTTAGCCGTTGGCTTAATGCTATTCACTATTGCCTCATTCGGCTTAGCGTTCAGTACTGAGGTCTGGCACCTACTGACACTGCGCTTCATTCAAGCGATCGGGGTGTGCGCTCCCGCAGTAATTTGGCAAGCGATGGTTATCAAGCGCTACTCTCAGAGCAGTAGCCAACAAATTTTTGCGACCATCATGCCTTTAGTGGCGCTATCTCCAGCATTAGCACCTCAATTAGGTGTATTACTCGCGAACAACTTTGGCTGGCACAGTATCTTCATCACATTAACCTTGATGGGTGCATTGTTAGCAGTAACGACAATGGCTCAACCAAAAGAAGCACCTGAGGTAAAACAAACATCGATCAAAACAGACATCAAGATGTTGCTTAAATCAAAGCCTTACATGGGTAATGTGCTGATGTTTGCTTCGGCTTCGGCGGCGTTCTTCGCTTATCTAACTGGTATGCCAGAGATTATGGCTCAACTAGGTTATGAAGCAAAAGACATCGGTCTTAGCTTTATTCCACAGACAATCGCATTCATGGCGGGTGGTTATTTTGGCAAACAAGCTGTGAAGAAATACGGCGATGGTTTGGTACTAAGAAACCTTATTGGCTTGTTCAGTGTTGCTGCGATGCTAATCTTTATCGCATCACAGTGGGAACTGACATCAATCTGGCCTCTATTAGCACCTTTCTGTTTGATTGCTGTAGCGAATGGTGCACTTTACCCAATCGTAGTAAACCGTGCGCTATCAAGTGCTAAGCAAAGCCCGGCAACAGCGGCGGGTCTACAAAACAGCCTGCAAATTACTATAAGTGGCCTCTCAAGCGCACTAGTTGCAGCAATGGCTAGCCAAGCGTTAAGCGCCACAGGTATCGCAGTTGTGATCTGTTTGGGAGCACTGTGGATTGGCTATATTGTTTCGAACAAAGAGCTATCAGAACACTTTGCAACTCCGGATAACTCTCGCGTCGTCACAGAAGAGAAGCAAGACTAGCTTCTAGCTTAATAAAAACCAAAAAGAGCGAGATGACTCGCTCTTTTTTATACCTACGCTTAATATCAACTTACTGTTTTGGTAACGACGTCGAAACCTCTTCACCATCGACGACTTCGAGTGCTGGCGCTTTATGACGGCTGTATTCATCATAGTTAACCACTCGGCTACGTCCCATGTCTTTCGCCATGTAGAGCGCTTTATCTGCCATCTTAACCAGAGACTCGGTATCAGATGCAGGCTTAGGATACATAGCGACACCAATTGAAACACCTAACTGACCTAGTGAAAGCCCTTTATGTTCAAGGTGCATAGAACGCACGGCATCACACAGTGTCTGACCAAATTCCGTCGCTTGTTCCATCGAATAGTGCGGAAGTAATATAGCTAACTCCTCACCCCCCAACCTGCAGGCTATCTCATCTTCACTCACACTCTGTTTGAGTAGCGCGCTGATCTCTTTCAAGACGAAATCACCCGCATCATGACCAAAATTGTCATTGAAACGTTTGAAGTGATCTAAATCGAGCATCAATAGCGACAAGGGTTGCTCGCTGGTGGCTGAATTCATTGAGTGCTCTTCTAACTTCTGATCAAAGAAACGACGATTGAATAAACCGGTTAATGGGTCGCTTAAGGCTTGTGAGCGCAACTTCTCTTGCAAGCTCAGGTTAGCCAACGCTAAACCGAGATGTTCTGATACACTAAAAGCTAATTGTTCGGTAATCGGGTCAATTTTGATGTCGCCCTGACCGAAGTAAAGATGCATTATGCCAATAGTATTACCGTGTGCAGTCAACGGGATACAGAGGGTTTGGTTGTTGTCCATGTCATGCATATGGCCACAGCTCAATGAGTGGAAATTATTATTAGACAAGTGAGCCCGTCCTTTACGTAACGACCAACACTCTTCAGGGGCAAAGCTTGCGCTTCCAGGCCATATATCTCCCCAATCAAGTTGCGTAATCAGTTGATTTCGAGATGCCCTCATCAAAGAAACACTGCCGTTCACGTTACCTAAAATTCTCGGCAAAATATCAGAAACAATCTGTTGGGCTTCCACCATGTTATTACACGCTGCAAGCATATTCGCTAGACGGTGCATCAGTTCGATTTCATGGGTTCTTTGGCGAATGCGCTCGTCTTGTTTCTTTTGCTCTTCTTCTACTTTATGGACGATTTGACGGTTGCTCACATAAGACGTACCAATCAAAAAACTCAAGCTCAGCAATACCATACCAATTAGAATTCCCATTAATTGGAAATTCATCTGTTTAAGTTGGTGCATTGGCAAAGAAATGATCACAACGAAATCTTGTCCGTTAACGCTCTCTTTCATTGAATAATAAATTCGGTCTACTGAGGTTACGGTACTAAAGCGCACATCACTGCCCGTGCCTTGTTGAAGTGCTTGTTTGAATTCAGGACGGTTACCATGATTTTCAACTCTAGCCAATGCATGGTCAGACAGATCCGTATCACCAATCACGACACCATCAAGATTAATAACCTGAATTCTTAATCGTGTATTGGCTTGAGTCAGGTTGCCAATGTAATCATCGACATCCATATCAGACGTAAATAGCTCGCTGTCTTCGCGAATTTCATAAATAACGTCTGACATTAGAGAAACCAAATGGTCACGCTCATTCTCAACCACCAGCTTTTCCAAGGTTATATAAAAACCATACAGGCCTATCAACATTGAAAAAGATAAAATAATTATCGGCAACGTTTGCCATTTCTTTTCAACCAGCCTCACAAAAAACCAACCTTAAACACACCGAGTAATACTCGAAGATTAACAACCAGTTTAAAAAATACAATCATCAAATAGATTGTTTCATTAACTATGAGTACCTGGTACAAAAAAGCCAGTAGCTAAGCTACTGGCTCTCATTACTTCATTAATCACAAAACTGAGCGACTATTTTTTCTTAACCGGACGCTGCCAGTTAGCTATATTACGTTCTTTAGCGCGGCTGATAACAAGTTCATTTTCAGAAATATCACGTGTTACCGTCGAGCCCGCACCGACAGTGGCACCGTTTCCAATAACCACAGGTGCGATCAACTGGCTATCAGAACCAACAAACACGTCGTCGCCAATGATGGTCTTAAACTTATTCGCACCATCGTAGTTACAGGTAATAGCGCCTGCACCAACATTAACACGCTGACCGATTTCCGCATCACCAAGATAAGTTAAATGGTTTGCTTTTGAGCCTTCACCTAGACGAGTATTCTTCACTTCGACAAAGTTACCCACGTGCGAGTTATTACGCATGTCAGCACCAGGGCGCAGACGAGTGAAAGGACCAACCGTACAGTCTTCACCAACAGTAGCACCTTCAATAACACTGTATGGACGTACGACGGTGTTGTCATCAATTTCACAGTCTTTCAATACACAACCAGTACCGATAACCACATTATCACCAATACTTACGCAGCCTTCGATGATAACGTTAGTATCTATCTCAACATCCATACCGCACTGCAGTTCACCACGTAGGTCAAAGCGGCTTGGATCGCGTAACATAACACCTTGTTTCAATAGTTTATCAGCCTGCTCAGCTTGATAAGCTCGCTCTAGACGAGCCAATTGAGAACGGTCATTAACGCCTTCAACTTCAATTGGACTTATCGGATGCACGGCTTCAACCGCACGACCTTCATCGTGAGCTGCTGCGATGACGTCAGTCAGGTAGTATTCACCTTGGGCGTTGTCGTTGCTTAAGCCAGACAACCAACGCTTCAGATCACCACCAGTAGCAACCATCACTCCGGTATTAATCTCTTTGATAAGCTTCTGTTCATCAGTTGCATCTTTTTGCTCAACGATAGCGACTACAGGACCATTTCGACGAATGATACGACCATAACCCGTTGGGTTATCAAGAACGACAGTAAGCAGTGCTATACCACCATTTGGCTGAGCGTCTAATAAGTTTTCAATAGTTTCAGGCGAGATAAGTGGCACATCTCCGTACAGCACTAGTACCTTTTCATCATCAGCAAAGTGCGCAGATGCTTGATCCACCGCGTGACCTGTACCCAACTGATCCGCTTGCAGAGCCCAATTCACAGACTCTTCAGCTAGAGTCGCCTGCATCTGCTCACCACCATGACCGTAGACCAAGTGGATGTTTTGAGCACCTAAACCATTACAGGTATCGATAACATGTTTCACCATTGGCTTGCCCGCAAGTGTATGCAGAACCTTTGGTGTATTTGAATACATGCGAGTACCTTTGCCCGCTGCGAGAATGACTGCGCTAAACTTCATTGTAAACCTATCCAACATTTTTTTATTAAGCCGATATTGTAACCGTTTTTGGCTTACGAATTAAATCGCAATAACAATTTAACCAGTACTTATACGTAAACGGAGCATTTTTGAGATATCCAAAATACAAAAAGGCGACCCTTAGGTCGCCTTTATCTCAGAATCGATAATCTTATAAAAGATTAACGACGCCTCTTTGTCAGTTCGATAACTCGTAACTGAGCAATGGCTTTAGCCAGTTCACCGGCCGCTTGTGCGAAGTCTATGTCGCCATGCTGATTTTGGATATTCTCCACAGCCTTGCGTTTAGCTTCTTCCGCCTTTGCTGCGTCTAGCTCTTCACCACGGATAGCTGTATCAGCCAGTACAGTCGCTGTACCAGGCTGAACTTCTACCATACCACCAGAAACATAAATAATTTCTTCGTGGCCGTGCTGCTTAACAATACGCACCATACCAGGCTTGATAGCGGTCAGCAGTGGAGTATGACCATGGAAAATACCAAGTTCACCCTCACTACCGGTCACCTGAAACGTCTCAACAAGACCAGAGAAAATTTGCTTCTCGGCACTTACAACGTCTAGGTGAAAGGTTATTGCTGCCATATCGCCTCCTAGTTAGCCTTATAGCTTCTTAGCATTCTCGATAGCTTCGTCAATTGCACCACAGTACATGAACGCTTGCTCTGGAATGTCATCGTATTCACCAGATAGAAGACCTTGGAAGCCACGTAGAGTCTCTTTAAGAGGTACGTAAACACCTGGGTCACCTGTAAATACTTCCGCTACGTGGTAAGGCTGAGTTAGGAACTTCTCAATCTTACGAGCACGAGATACAACTTGCTTATCTTCTTCAGATAGCTCATCCATACCTAGGATAGCAATGATATCTTTCAGCTCTTTGTAGCGCTGAAGAGTAGACTGAACGCCACGAGCGATGTCGTAGTGTTCTTGTCCAACTACCAATGGATCCAGTTGACGTGAAGTAGAATCTAGCGGGTCGATCGCTGGGTATAGACCCATAGATGCGATGTTACGGTTAAGTACAACCGTTGCATCCAAGTGAGCGAACGTTGTTGCTGGAGACGGGTCAGTCAAGTCATCCGCAGGTACATATACCGCCTGTACAGACGTGATAGAACCAGCTTTAGTTGACGTGATACGCTCTTGTAGAACACCCATTTCTTCAGCTAGTGTAGGTTGGTAACCTACCGCAGAAGGCATACGACCTAGAAGTGCTGATACTTCAGTACCTGCTAGTGTGTAACGGTAGATGTTATCAACGAACAGTAGAACGTCACGACCTTCGTCACGGAAGCGCTCAGCCATTGTTAGACCTGTCAGTGCAACACGTAGACGGTTACCTGGTGGCTCGTTCATCTGACCGTAAACCATCGCTACTTTTGATTCTTCAGGGTTTTCGATGTTTACAACACCGGCTTCCTGCATCTCAAAGTAGAAATCGTTACCTTCACGAGTACGCTCACCTACACCTGCAAATACAGATAGGCCTGAGTGTTGAAGTGCGATGTTGTTGATAAGTTCCATCATGTTAACGGTCTTACCTACACCAGCACCACCGAATAGACCGATTTTACCACCCTTAGCGAATGGACAAATCAAGTCGATTACTTTAACACCAGTTTCTAGAAGAGCTGTCTCGTTAGACTGCTCTTCGTAGCTTGGAGCTTCACGGTGAATGGCGTAATGCTCTTCAGCACCAATTTCACCACACTCATCAATCGCGTCACCTAGGACATTCATGATACGACCCAATGTCTTAGTACCTACTGGTACTGAGATTGGAGCGCCAGTATTTTCAACTGTCAAACCACGACGTAAACCATCAGAGCTACCCATTACGATTGCGCGAACTACGCCACCGCCAAGTTGTTGCTGAACTTCAAGAACTAGACGCTCTTTCACTTCATTAACATTCAGAGCATCGTATACACGAGGTACTTCGCCCTGTGGGAACTCTACGTCGACTACCGCACCGATGATCTGTACGATCTTACCTGTAGCCATCGTTAATCCTCTAACTATTTAGTTTTACCTAAGCTTAAACCGAATAAGCGATTAAACTGCTGATGCGCCTGAAACGATCTCAGAAAGTTCTTGTGTGATTGCCGCTTGACGCGCTTTGTTATACACAAGTTCTAAGTCATCAATAATGTCACCAGCGTTATCTGTTGCTGATTTCATTGCAATCATTCGAGCTGCTTGCTCACAAGCAAGATTCTCTACCACACCTTGATACACTTGAGATTCGACATAGCGAACTAATAATGCATCTAGTAGTGGTTTTGGCTCAGGCTCATAAATATAGTCCCAAGCATGATCGCGTTTCATTTCTTCGCTATTTGATTTAGGCAAAGGAAGTAATTGATCGATCGTTGGTTCTTGTACCATAGTGTTTTCAAACTTATTGAACACTACGAACAGGCGATCTAACTCGCCTTCATCATATTTCTTCAGCATAACGCTTACAGAGCCAATCAAATCTTCAAGGCTTGGGCGATCACCCAGACCAGAAACTTGAGCTGCTACTTTAGCGCCGCTGTTATTGAAAAATGCTGTCGCTTTTGAACCTACAATTGCAAGCTCAACGTCAGCACCTTTCTCAGACCAATTTTTCATGTCGTTCATGGCTTTCTTGAACAAGTTAATGTTCAAACCACCACAAAGACCACGGTCTGTAGAAACGATGATGTAACCAACACGTTTGGCTTCACGTTCCTCAAGATAAGGATGCTTATACTCGAGGCTACCATTAGCCAAATGACCGATCACTTTACGCATTGTTTCTGCATATGGACGAGTAGCTTCCATTGCGTCTTGAGAACGACGCATTTTTGAAGCTGCTACCATTTCCATTGCTTTCGTAATCTTCTGTGTGCTTTTAACACTACCGATTTTATTACGTATCTCTTTTGCGCCGGCCATCGTTACTCTCCGTTAATGGTATGAGGTGGCCCTAAGACCACCCACCAATTACCAGGTCTGGGTTGCCTTGAAATCGTCAACAAGCTTCTTCAGCTCAGCTTCGATTTCTTTGTTGAAAGCACCCGTTGTGTCGATCTGAGTTGCTAGATCGGCATATTGACCACGAGCAAACGACAGTAAAGCAGCTTCAAAGTCTAGAACTTTAGAAAGCTCTACATCTTCAAGGTATCCACGCTCTGCAGCGAAGATGACTAAAGCTTGGTCGAATACAGACATAGGAGCGTATTGCATCTGCTTCATCAGTTCTGTCACTTTTTGACCATGGTCTAGCTGCTTTTTAGTCGCTTCATCAAGATCCGATGAGAACTGTGCAAATGCAGCAAGTTCACGGTATTGAGCTAGAGCTGTACGGATACCGCCAGATAGCTTCTTGATGATTTTAGTCTGCGCCGAACCACCTACACGTGAAACTGAGATACCTGGGTCAACAGCTGGACGTACGCCCGCGTTGAATAGCTCAGTTTGTAGGAAGATCTGACCGTCGGTAATCGAGATTACGTTCGTTGGTACGAATGCAGATACGTCACCAGCTTGCGTTTCGATGATAGGAAGAGCAGTTAAAGAACCAGTCTTGCCTTTCACTTCGCCGTTAGTGAACTTTTCTACGTATGCTTCGCTTACACGAGCAGCACGCTCTAGTAGACGAGAGTGAAGGTAGAAAACATCACCTGGGAACGCTTCACGACCTGGTGGACGCTTAAGTAGTAGTGAAATTTGACGGTAAGCTACCGCTTGCTTAGATAGATCATCATAAACAATCAGTGCATCTTCGCCGCGATCACGGAAGTATTCACCCATCGCACAACCAGCATACGGTGCAAGGTATTGCAGCGCTGCAGATTCAGAAGCCGATGCAACAACAACAACAGTGTTAGCCAGTGCGCCGTGCTCTTCTAGTTTGCGAACTACGTTAGCAATAGTCGACGCTTTTTGGCCGATAGCTACGTAGATAGAGAAAATACCAGAGTTTTTCTGGTTGATAATCGCATCGATCGCCATGGCTGTTTTACCAGTCTGACGGTCACCGATTACGAGTTCACGTTGACCACGACCGATAGGGATCATTGAGTCAACTGACTTGTAACCAGTTTGAACAGGTTGATCTACCGATTTACGGTCGATTACACCTGGTGCGATAATTTCTACAGGCGAAGTTAATTTCGCTTCGATAGGACCTTTACCATCAATTGGCTCACCTAGCGTGTTTACAACACGACCAAGCATTTCAGGACCTACTGGTACTTCAAGAATACGACCAGTACCTGTAACTTTCATGCCTTCCTGTAGGTCAGCATACGGGCCCATTACAACAGCACCAACCGAATCACGGTTCAAGTTTAGTGCTAGCGCGTAACGGCCACCCGGTAGTTCGATCATTTCACCTTGCATCACGTCCGCTAGGCCGTGAATGCTAAGGATGCCATCGCTTACAGAAACGATAGTACCTTCATTGCGAGCTTCACTAACAACGTCGAAAGATTCAATACGTTGTTTAATTAGATCGCTAATTTCAGTGGAATTAAGTTGCATGCTCCAATCCCCATTAAGACTGCAATGCATCGCTCAGGCGGTCAAGACGACTGCGCGCTGAGTTATCGATGACTAGGTCTCCGGCTCGAATAATAACTCCACTAAGTAGAGTCTCATCTATACTGCAATTCAGCTGAACTTTGCGCGCTAGGCGCTGTTCCAATTTGCTGCTGATATCTGCGCGTTGTTCTTGAGAAAGCTCAACCGCTGAAGTTACTTCAACGTCGATCTCTTTTTCATGCTCTTGTTTGAGCAATAAGAACTGTGTACACACATCAGGAAAGGCCATTAAACGACCATTTTCAGCCATCACTTTAATTAAGTTTTGACCGAATTCATCAAATTGTTCGCCACAAATTACAATGAATATTTCCGCTAATTTTTCAGCAGTCATAGAACTGCTTAATAAATTATGAACATCATCATTTTGTGCCACTTCGGCAGCAAAAGTAAGCATCTGACCCCATTGGTCTAGCTCACCTTTATCTACCGCAAAGTCAAACGCTGCTTTAGCATAGGGGCGTGCGATTGTAGTCAAATCAGACATATACAGCCCCTTGCTTTAAAGTTTTGCAGTAATGTTGTTAAGAAGATCATCGTGTACATCTTTATCGATTGTACGCTCAAGGATTTTCTCAGCACCAGCTATAGCCAGAGTTGCGACTTGTTTGCGCAGGTCATCACGGGCACGTGTGCGTTCAGCTTCAAGTTCTGCTTCAGCGTGCGCTAAGATTTTCTGGCGTTCTGCCTGAGCCTCTTCGCGAGCTTCATCAATAATTTGAGCTTTACGTTTATTTGCCTGTTCAATAACCTCAGTTGCAGTGCGCTTCGCTTCCTTCATTTGCTCAGAAGCGTTGGCTTGTGCCAGGTTCAAGTCTTTAGCAGCGCGCTCAGCGGCTACAAGACCGTCAGCAATTTTCTTCTGACGTTCTTCAATTGCTTGCATGATTGGCGGCCATACATATTTCATGCAGAACCAAACAAACAGTGTAAAAGCAATTGCTTGACCCAGCAGAGTTGCGTTCATATTCACAACAGCTACCCCTCGTTAAGAATCAACTACAAAAATTTAATTAACTATTAAAAGCTAATTAGCCTGCTAGTTGACCAACAAATGGGTTAGCAAACGTGAATAGTAGTGCGATTACGATACCGATCATTGGAACAGCATCCAGTAGACCAGCGATGATGAACATCTTAACTTGTAGCATTGGAGCCATTTCAGGTTGACGCGCAGCGCCTTCTAGGAATTTACCACCAAGAATAGCAAAACCAATTGCAGTACCTACGGCACAAAGACCAACAATAATAGCAACAGCGATTGCTGAAAAACTTAGTACAGTTTCCATTTACGTTCTCCGATTAACATTAATAGTTAGAATAAAGCTTAAAAATTTTTTAGTGATCACTATCTTCATGAGCCATTGATAAATAAACGATTGTCAACATCATGAAAACAAACGCTTGAATCAATATAACTAAGATATGGAAGATAGCCCAAGGTAGTGCACCTACCCATTGTAAGTACCACGGTAGCATTGCCGCGATAAGAATAAACACCACCTCACCCGCAAACATATTACCAAATAAACGCATACCTAGAGATAGTGGCTTCGCTAATAACGAAATTACCTCAAGTACCAAGTTAAATGGGATCATGATTGGGTGATTAAATGGATGCAGTGCCAATTCTTTAGCAAACCCGCCTAGGCCTTTCACTTTGATGCTGTAGTAGATCATCAGAGCAAAAACACCCAAAGCCATTGCCATGGTTATATTTACATCAGCTGTAGGAACCACTTTCAAGTAAGGGATACCTAGCCAATGCTCTGCAGGATATGGTAAGAAATCGATAGGCACTAAGTCCATCAAGTTCATAATGATAATCCAGCAGAATATAGTCAGTGCTAGTGGGGCAATCAGAGGGTTGCGACCATGGAAAGTTTCTTTAACGTTGTCGCCAACGAATTCCACTACCATTTCAACAAAACACTGAAGCTTACCAGGTACACCTACTGTTGCTTTCTTAGCGACTGAGCGAAAAACCCAAAGGAATAACATCCCTGTCAACACCGAAAAAAACAGACTGTCTATATGTACGTTCCAGAAACTTGTTTCCTCTACAAGACCAAACTTAGCTAAAGAGAGGTTTTGTAAATGGTGTTCAATGTATCCGGATGCTGTTGGCGCAGCCATAACTCATCCTATTTTTTATTGTTAATGAAAAGCACTGGCGCAAAGATATTAATACCTAGAACCAGTAAATAGGTCAGTTTGAGGGGAATTAATTCCACCTGCATATACATGTAGACAATAGAGAATAGTAGAACTGTGATTAAGATTTTTAGAGCTTCGCCTGCATAGAACGACGCCGCAACTAACTTAGTTGCGCGAGCTCCACAAAATAGGAAAGCACACACACAAAAAACCACATTAGCAATGACAAAAATACCGCCACCGACCAATGCAGCAAAACCCCAATCAGGATTAACAGCTAAACCTAACCCTATTGCCACTAATATAACCGCGCTAAGCTCGATCAATAACATTTGCTTTGCAAGCACTCGTCCTGGTCTTGCTAACGCCGCTACCATGTATTCGTTCCTCTTTTAAGCCCACTAAATCACTCGCTTAAAAGCGTGCTGAGAAATTGGCAAAAATTATACGTTCAGCCAAATCGATTGCAATAACAATGCAGCAATCATTTACATTTTTGTATACAAACCGACAACTTTTGTACGAAATTACTTATTTATTACATAATTGACCTAAATCAATTATCTCATTTAGTACTCTAGTTTAGCAATAAGTTGCTCTAATTTGTGAGGCTCATCAAGAGTAATCGTCACTTTTGACTTACCACTAACAGAACGAGTAACTGAAACGTTTGCTTGCAATTTTTCCGTAAGTCTTCGTGAAAGTTCGATAGCTTCTGTGTCTTCAGGCTTCGATTCTGTCTCAACTTCTGGTTTTAAGCATTTTTTAACAAGCTGCTCAATTTGACGCACGGTCATTTTCTTGCTTACCGCAGTATTTGCCGCTTCAACCTGGATATCACCTTCAAGGGCAAGCAGTGCTCGAGCATGCCCCATTTCCAGTTGTTTATTAGAAACTAAACCTTTTACTTCACTTTCGAGCTGATTTAGACGTAATAAGTTACTAACCGTTGCTCTTGATTTACCGATCACATCAGCGACTTGTTGGTGCGTCAGTTCAAATTCGTTCTGTAGACGCTCTAGCGCTTGTGATTCTTCGATAACATTCAGGTCTTCACGCTGAATATTCTCGATCAATGCCATCGCAATCGCGGCTTTGTCTTCCACTCTCTTTATCAAACACGGCACTTGTTTCAAACCAGCTTGACGAGCCGCTCTCCAACGACGCTCACCAGCGATAATCTCAAACTGGTCGTGCGCTAAAGGGCGTACTACGATTGGCTGAATAATGCCTTGAGACTGGATAGATGCAGCCAGCTCTTCGAGAGCTTCTGGCGCAATATCTTTACGTGGTTGATATACACCAGGTTTTAAGCAACCAACAGCCAATTCTGTCAATTCCCCATCAGCCGACAAAGCCTGACGATGAGAAGCAACGTGATGTTTTTCACGAGCCAATGAACTAGTAGCAAGCAATGCATCTAGCCCCTTTCCTAAACCACGCTTAGACATTGAGCGAATTCCTTTGGTTAAACCTATACTGGGACTTCTTCACGACGCAACATTTCACCAGCAAGAGCTAGGTATGCCTTCGCGCCTGCAGAATATTTGTCGTAGTACATTGCTGGCTTGCCATGACTCGGCGCTTCTGCCAAACGTACATTTCTAGGGATTACAGTTCGATAAACTTTATTACCGAAATGTTTTTTAAGCTGATCAGATACTTCGTTAGATAAGCGATTACGAGGATCATACATAGTACGCAGAAGACCTTCTATCTTCAGGTTCTCGTTTACGACCGCTGCAAGCTTACTGATGGTATCCATCAACGCCGTCAAACCTTCTAGAGCAAAATATTCACATTGCATCGGAACCAATACGGAATCAGCTGCCGCCATTGCATTGATTGTAAGAAGGTTTAGAGAAGGTGGGCAATCAATAAAGATGAAATCATAGTTATCACGAACTGATGCCAGTGCGCTCTTAAGGCGAACTTCACGGGCAAACACTTCCATTAACTTAATTTCTGCCGCTGTCACATCACCGTTGGCAGCGATGAGATCGTAATTGCCCGATGTACTTCGACAAACTACCTCATCAAATGAGGTATCTTCAACTAACAAATCGTAAGCAGTTGCTTCAACTTGATATTTATCGACACCACTCGCCATAGTGGCATTACCTTGAGGATCGAGGTCAACAACCAAGACCTTGCGTTTTGTTGCCGCCATTGATGCTGCTAAGTTAATGCAAGTTGTTGTTTTTCCTACGCCGCCCTTCTGGTTGGCAATTGCTACAATTCTACCCACTATGGCCTCGCTGATTATCCCTGACGCGATAAAGTAACTAGATGACGCTCTCCATCAAGCTCTGGCACTTGCAAAGCTTTAATGTCTGTCACTGAACACCATTCAGGTAACAGGTCGATTTCGTCTTTAGGATGTTGTCCCTTAAGAGCCAAAAATACACCGGATTGCTCTTTAGGTAAATGGTGACACCACTCTACCATGTCTGTCATTGACGCAAATGCGCGACTGAGCACGACATCAAACTTTTCTTCAGGTTGAAATTCTTCAACACGACTTTGAATCGGCATTACGTTATCGATACCCAATTCATGAACGACCTGCTTAATAAAACGAATACGCTTACCTAAGCTATCCAGCAAGTAAAACTCACCGTCTGGGTTCATGATTGAGAGAGGAACCCCAGGTAATCCAGGCCCCGTACCAACATCAATAAAACGTTTGCCTTGTAAGTGGGTACTAACAATGATGCTATCTAAGATATGTTTCACCATCATTTCTAACGGGTCACGCACCGATGTTAAGTTATAAGCTTTGTTCCATTTGTTGAGTAATTCAACATAACCAACCAACTGGCCACGTTGTTTTTCAGAGACTTCAAGTTCAGTCTGACCAATCAGGTGATCCAGTTTTTCGCGTAATGCGCTCATTATACCTCCTCACCTTTTTTTAACAGGCCATGCTTTTTCAGATAAACCAACAAAATTGAGATTGCCGCAGGCGTAATTCCTGAAATACGAGAAGCAAGACCTATCGAGTCTGGCTTAGTGGTTGTGAGCTTGAGAACCACCTCGTTAGAAAGTCCTTTAATTTGGCTGTAGTCGATATCAGCAGGCAATTTGGTATTTTCATGACGAAGTGATTTTGCAATTTCGTCTTGTTGACGTTGAATGTAGCCTTCGTACTTCACTTGGATCTCAACTTGCTCAGATGCTTGTTGATCTTCCAATGCTGGAGCAAAACGATCCAATTCAGTTAACTGTGAATAAGTCATCTCAGGGCGACGGAGAAGATCTTCACCGCTTGCTTCGCGAGACATTGGTGTTTTTAGGATCTGATTAAGCGCACCGATATCTTCAGATTTTGGATTCATCCATGTTTCTTTTAAACGTTGACGCTCTTTCTCAATATTTTCTACTTTCTCGTTGAATCGAGCCCAACGAGCATCGTCCACTAAGCCAAGCTCGCGAGACTTCTCAGTCAATCGAATATCAGCGTTATCTTCACGAAGCAACAGACGGTATTCCGCACGAGACGTAAACATACGGTAAGGTTCTTTAGTGCCCATGGTTGATAGGTCATCAATAAGAACGCCCATGTAAGCTTGGTCTCGACGTGGGCTCCAGGCTTCTTTGCCTTGCGTAAACAAACTCGCGTTGAGGCCTGCCATCAAGCCTTGCGCAGCTGCTTCTTCATAACCGGTCGTACCGTTAATCTGACCCGCAAAAAACAGCCCCTTAATAAACTTAGTTTCGTAACTCAGCTTTAGGTCACGAGGATCAAAGAAGTCATACTCAATCGCATAACCAGGACGAACAATATGGGCATTTTCAAATCCCTTCATTGAATGAACGATTTTAACTTGAACGTCAAACGGCAGACTGGTTGAGATACCATTCGGGTATAGCTCGTGTGTCGTAAGACCTTCAGGCTCAATGAAAATTTGATGGCTGTTCTTGTCAGCAAAACGCATCACTTTATCTTCAATCGAAGGACAGTAGCGAGGGCCAATACCTTCAATCACCCCAGCATACATTGGGCTTCGGTCTAGGTTAGCACGAATAACATCATGCGTATTTTCATTAGTATGTGTGATGTAGCATGGAATTTGGCGTGGCTGTTGAGTTCGATTTCCCATGAACGAGAAAACAGGGGTCGGGTTATCACCATGTTGAACCTCAAGCTCAGAAAAATCGACACTGCGTGCATCGATACGAGGAGGGGTACCTGTTTTTAGGCGATCAACTCTAAATGGAAGATCACGAAGTCGGTCAGCCAGTGCGATCGATGGTGGATCCCCCGCACGACCACCCGAAGAACTTTCCATCCCAATATGGATCTTTCCGCCCAAGAATGTACCCACCGTCAGTACCACTGCGTTAGCACGGAATTTAAGGCCCATCTGTGTCACCACACCCACCACTTGATCCTGTTCCACGATCAAGTCATCAACCGATTGTTGGAACAACGTCAGATTCGGTGTGTTTTCTAGCACATTACGAACAAAGGATTTGTAAAGTATGCGGTCAGCTTGTGCACGAGTTGCACGAACGGCTGGGCCTTTTGATGCGTTTAATGTTCTGAACTGAATACCTGCATGATCAATAGCTTGCGCCATTAATCCACCCATAGCATCGACCTCTTTTACCAAGTGGCCTTTACCGATCCCGCCGATAGCTGGGTTACAAGACATTTGTCCTAGTGTATCGATATTATGAGTGAGTAATAACGTACTTTGACCAGTACGTGCAGATGCGAGTGCGGCTTCCGTTCCAGCATGGCCACCACCAACAACGATGACGTCAAATTTTTCGTGATAAAGCATGAACCGACCTCAGGTATTCAAACGTTTTCTAAACAGATAAAAAGGAGCGATATACTACCTGTTTTCCTTGCTTGAGAAAACGTTTTTGGAATTTTTCAAAAAAGCTGTTTTTAATTAATATAGATAAGATCTTTTATTAGATCTTTTATTAGATCTATTATTAGGATCGAGGGTATCTGTGGATAAGTCAAAAATGATCAACAAGATCATGGATCTTTTTTGGATCAAATGATGTGATCTAACTTTGATCAGGCTGAGGATTAGCTGGGATCAAAATGGCTACTTATTCACAGGGGGAAATAATCCTAAAACTTGTTATTTGGATAACTATAGGTTAATCACCGTATATGTATGATCTTATCCACAGAGAAAATAGAAAATAAACCGTCGATTTTCCATTTTTTTAAAAAAAGTTATTCACAATCACGATATTCGGAGGTAAAAAAAGCGGCATAAGCCGCTTTTTGGAAGAAAGAAGAGGTTAAAACTGGTCAATATGATCGTTAAACCAGGCTTCAGCTGCATCTTCAGGGACTGGGGTTTCCAATACATCGATGCTAAAACAGGCTGAAATAGACTGCGCTCCGAGGTTTTCCAGTTGGCTGTGGACTGATTTTCCCGCTAAACAAAAGGTATCGTAGCTTGAATCTCCTAGTGCCACGACAGCAAAGCGAACCTGGCTTAAGTCTGGAGAATGCTGGGTTAATGCGTCAATAAACGGCTTAATATTGTCTGGGAACTCACCGGCACCGTGAGTTGAAGTCACCAATAACCAAAAGCCTTGTTGTGCAATATCATCGTACTCTGGCTGATTATGCAGGGTTATTTCATGTCCTTGTTCTTCAAGAAGATCATTAAGGTGATCGCCAACGTATTCAGCACCGCCCAAGGTGCTGCCTGTAATAATATGGATCATTAAGCTGTCCTTACTAAAGAAAAAAGGCCAGCATAAGCCGGCTTTTAAAGGTTATTTACCAATACAGAATGAAGAGAATATACGACCTAAAAGATCATCTGAGCTGAACTCACCAGTAATCTCATTAAGGTGCTGCTGAGTGATACGTAGCTCTTCCGCCAAGATCTCTCCTGCCATGTAACCTTCAAGCTGTTGTTTGCCGATATCTAGGTGATCTGATGCTCTTTCTAAGGCGTCCAAGTGACGGCGACGTGCCATGAAGCCACCTTCATGGCCACCAGCGAAGCCCATGCATTCTTTTAGATGGCTACGTAGTGCATCGATACCTTCGCCTGTTTTGGCTGATAAGCGAATCAAGGTCGGATCGTTAACGTGACAAATTCCTAGCTCTTCACTGGTTTGGTCCGCTTTATTACGAATCACCGTCATGCCTATGTTATTTGGTAAACGATCAACGAAATCTGGCCAAATATCTTTTGGATCGGTGGCACCTGTAGTCGTTCCATCCACCATAAATAAAACACGGTCTGCCTGAGAAATCTCTTCCCAAGCGCGTTCTATTCCGATTCTTTCTACTTCATCGGAAGCATCACGTAGGCCTGCGGTATCGATAATATGCAGTGGCATGCCATCGATATGGATATGTTCACGAAGCACATCTCGTGTGGTACCGGCAATATCGGTCACAATCGCAGACTCTTTGCCTGATAGTGCGTTCAATAGACTGGATTTCCCAGCATTTGGACGGCCTGCTATCACCACCTTCATACCTTCACGCATGATTGCGCCTTGGTTGGCTTCTTGGCGTACGGATTCGAGGTTGTCGATGATGGCTTGTAAGTCAGCACTTACTTTGCCGTCAGCAAGGAAATCGATTTCTTCTTCAGGGAAGTCGATAGCCGCTTCAACATAGATTCGTAGATGAATCAGTGAATCGACTAGCGTGTTAATGCGCTTAGAGAACTCACCTTGTAGTGATTGAAGCGCCGATTTTGCTGCTTCTTCTGAACTTGCATCAATTAAGTCAGCAATCGCTTCGGCTTGAGTTAAGTCCATCTTGTCGTTCAAGAAGGCACGCTCAGAGAACTCACCTGGACGCGCGGCACGCACGCCTGAGATGGTTAGGATGCGTTTGATTAGCATGTCCATAACCACTGGGCCGCCGTGGCCTTGCAGCTCTAACACGTCTTCGCCAGTGAACGAATGTGGGTTAGGGAAGTAAAGCGCGATACCTTGGTCGAGCTCGATGCCATCGGCAGATTTGAAAGGCAAGTACTCAGCGTAGCGAGGCTTAAGTGTTTTTCCTGTTACTTCTAGGGCAACCTGAGTCGCCAATGGGCCGGAAACGCGGATAATACCGACGCCACCACGGCCGGGCGCGGTCGCTTGAGCAACAATCGTATCTGTAGTCATAGGTGTGCCTGCTAGCATGTGAAGGCCAAAAAGGGGCGTTCACGATTAATCAATTAGCTGAATTGTAATCAGCTAAAAACAAAAAGGCGACCTTTTGGTCGCCTTTCTTTATCTCTTTCTATTATCGCACTTACTTAGAATGTAAGCCTTTCTTTTCCAGCGCGCGGTAGATAAGCGTTTGCTGAATCAGAGTTACGATGTTCGATACTAGCCAGTAAAGAACCAGACCTGAAGGGAAGAACAGGAAGAAGAATGTGAACATAACCGGCATAAAGGTCATGATCTTCTGCTGCATTGGATCCGTTACCGTTGTCGGGCTCATCTTCTGGATTAGGAACATTGAAGCACCCATCAGAAGTGGCAAGATGTAGTATGGGTCTTGTGCTGAAAGGTCAGTAATCCAACCGAAGAACGGTGAGTGACGCAGTTCAACAGACTCCATTAGTGCCCAGTATAGCGAAATGAAGATAGGCATTTGCAAGATGATAGGTAAACAGCCACCAAGTGGGTTTACTTTCTCTTTCTTGTACAGCTCCATCATTTCTTGGCTCATGCGTTGACGGTCGTCGCCAATACGCTCACGCATTGCAGTCAGCTTAGGCTGAAGCATACGCATTTTCGCCATAGACGTGTACTGAGCTTTCGTTAGTGGGTACATAGCACCACGAACGATAAACGTTAGACAGATGATTGCCAGACCCCAGTTCACAACGATGCCTTGAATGAACGAAAGCAGAGTATGAAGTGGTTTAGCAATAAACCATAACCAGCCGTAGTCAACTACGAGGTCTAGGCTTGGTGCAACAGCAGCCATTTGGTCTTGAAGTTTAGGACCAACCCAAAGTGTTGCTTTGAAGCTCGCTTCGTCGCCAGTCGCGATGGTTTTGTTCGGCATGCGCACACCGATGTCACCAAGGTTACCGATTACACGAGTGTAAAGGTTGCTGCCTGCTTCGTCGCGTGGGATCCATGCACTTGCAAAGTAGTGCTGAATCATCGCTGCCCAACCTTGACCATTTGCTAGGTTAAGAGACAGGTTGCGATCTTGCATGTCGTCGAAGCTGTATTTTTTGTAACGCGTATCTTCCGTAGAGTAAGCACCACCACGGTACGTTGGCATGGTTAGGCTACCGCCGTCATCCATAACGTTTTGACGTAGGTGAGCGTACATGCCGAATGTCGCGTTGTTACCAGAGTTGTTGATTACATCGTATTCAACGTCAATCGCGTAGCTGCCGCGCTTAAGTACGAATGTTTTTGTGTAATCAAGGCCGTTTGCTTGGTAAGTCATTGGGATGCGTAGTTCATCTTGACCTTCAGCCAGCTTGAAGCTGTCTGCTGAAACCGTGTAGCTAGGGCGGTTCGTGCTGCTTAAATCGATACCTTGAGGACCCACTAGACCGCTTTGAGCGATAAATTGGTGACCAGGTTCGTTTTTAAGAAGAACAAAAGTGTCTTCAGAATCGAACTCAGCAGAGTAATCATTAAGGTTCGCTTTAACGACATCACCACCAACCGTATCAATTGACAGCGTCAGTACATCAGTTGTTACTGTGATAGCTTTTGCAGCAGCAACTTGACCTGGAGCTGGGTCTAGATCATCTGCATAAGATGGTGCTGGTAGTGTGCTGCCAGATTGTGCCTGCTCAACCGCTTGTGGAGCTGGGGTCTTCGCTACGTTCCATTGTTGGAAAAGTAGGAAAGAAACCAAAGCCAATGCGATTAACAGGATATTACGTTGAGAATCCATCGTTATTTATCTCTGTCTTGTTTTGGGACTGGTGGAACGGGGTCAAAGCCCCCTTCATTCAAAGGATGGCATTTTAATAGACGTTTGCCTGATAACCAACACCCTTTTACAAAACCGTGAGCTTTCAACGCTTCTATCGCATATAAAGAGCAGGTTGGAGTAAATCGGCAGCGTGGGCCGATGAGTGGACTAATAAACCATCTATAAAAATAGATGGGTATTAGCGCTATCCACGCGAAGGGCGAGACAGGCGAAGCCATAATTTGTCGAGTAGCTTGAACATTTCTTCATTGCTTAAATCTTGCGCGCTCTTTTTAGCGATTACAACAAAATCTTTGTTAGGGAGTTTGTGTTGAGTGTTACGAAAGCTTTCACGAGTAAGACGCTTGAATCGGTTACGACCCACGGCGGTTTTAATCTGCTTTTTCGGAACTGCTAATCCAAGACGAGGATTTGAAAGAGAGTTATTTCGAGCAATGATGGTGAAATGAGGGGAGCCAGCTCGATGAGCTTGCTTGAAGACATTTTGATAATGTTCGGGAGTTAACAAGCGTAACTCCCGACCGAAGGCTAGCTTATTCAAAATAATCAAAGATTACTTAGAAAGACGCTTACGGCCTTTTGCACGACGTGCATTGATTGTTGCGCGACCGTTCTTAGTAGCCATGCGAGCACGGAAACCGTGTGTACGCTTACGCTTTAGAACTGTAGGTTGAAAAGTGCGTTTCATTGTAATTACCTTACTGATCAGTAGTTTTAGGTTTTTGTTAAACCCGGCGTGGGTATTTTTTCTCTTCTTTATATAAGAAAGGAAAACCGACGCCTCTCAACAAAGAGGCGGAATTGTAATCACTGTCACAAAAAGTGTCAATGATTGGGTTAACTAAAATTCCGGTCGGGGGATTATACGTAGAATAACTAAAATCACAAGGATCCTTAGTCGATCCCAACCTTGTTTAAGAATTTCTTTAATTTAGGATCCTGTGGATTACCAAAAATATCCTGTGGAGATCCCTGTTCGACAATGTGGCCATCAGCCATGAAGATCACTCTATCTGCGACCTCTCTCGCAAACTGCATTTCATGGGTAACCACCAGCATGGTTTGATGCTGATTTGCTAATTTTTTCATTAGGTTAAGTACTTCGCCAACCCACTCAGGATCGAGCGCTGATGTAGGTTCATCAAACAACAAAAGCTCAGGTTGGAGTGCCATCGCTCGGCCAATACCAACCCGTTGTTGTTGGCCGCCAGAGAGCGCTGCTGGGTAACTGTCCGATCTGTCACCTAAACCAATGTCATCGAGTATTTGTTGTGCTTTTTCATGGGCTTGTTTACTTTTCCAACCTCGAACAGTAATCAAACCTTCAGCAATGTTCTGCCTCGCGGTTTGGTGAGCAAATAACGCATAATTTTGGAACACAAACCCCGTCTTACGACGCAGTGCAAGCACCTCTGATTTGGTATGTTTCTGAACATCCACCTTGATATCATCAATCGAAATCGTACCTTGATCGGCTTGCTCTAGAAAATTAACACAACGCAGTAAGGTAGATTTACCAGTACCACTTGAACCTATGATGACAATGATCTCGCCTTGCTTGATTTCTAGGTCGATCCCTTTTAATACTTCAGTGTCACCAAATTGTTTGTGGATATTTTGTAATTTGATCATCGTACGTACGCCTTATTCAGTTTCACTTCGGCCCAAATTTGAATACGAGTAAGGATAACCACCACGCCCCAATAAATCAGCGCTACCGCTAAGAAAGCTTCGAAGAAGCGAAAACTTGAAGAGGCTTCCATCTGAGCTTTAGCCATGATTTCAGCGACACCTAAAGTGAAAGCAAGCGAAGTCGACTTAATCATGTCAATGAAGTAGTTCATCAATGACGGCAATGCGACGCGGGTTGCTTGAGGTAAGATGATTCGGCGCATCGCTTGACTGGTTGTCATGCCCACAGATAGGCTGGCTTCCATTTGACTACGGTCAATACCGATAATCGCGGCACGAATACTTTCTGCCATGTAGGCGGCAAAGTGCAGAGTTAAGCCTATGACGGCTGCGCTGAAGGCATCTAGACCAACCATCCAAGGGAACACTTGTGGTAAGCCGTAATAAAGAAGAAATAACTGTACTAGCAGTGGGGTGCCGCGAAAGAAGCTGATGTACAGTTGGCTCAACTGATCGAGTACTGGGATTTTGAATACACGAATGTTTGCCAGTATCAAAGAGAGAATCAGAGCAAAGAACAAACCCCAAGTTGCCATCTCCATGGTCGTGCCAAGATACTTCAGAAGTATTGGTAGCAGCTCCAGCATGTAATTAAAGTCAAATCCCATAATCTATCTCATATTTTTATTGGAAGTGTTGTTCTATTTAGAAATACCGTTATATCAGGCTTTTAATCAGTAATACAAAAACAAAAAGCCCACCGCTGTATAAAGCAGTGGGCCTTAAATGGAACGAGTGAGTCATTACTTTTGAGTAATATCCGCCCCAAACCATTTCTGAGAGATACCTTCTAGCGTGCCATCGGCGCGCATTGTTGCTAATGCTTGGTTGACTTCAGCTTGCAGTTTTTTACCCTTGTCGTTGTCAACGAAAGGCCAAGCGTTTTCAATTGTTTCGAATGGCTGACCTGCTAGCTGCAATGGTAGACCTGTCTTCTTAATAAGCTCTAGTGCTGAAAGGCGATCCATTACGAATGCATCCGCACGACCCAGTGCAACATCATGTTCAATACCTGTATCGTAGGTTTTTACATTGATCTTACCGTCTTTGTCGTAGCTGCGAAGCAGTTGTTCGAAGTTTGAACCCAGGTTTACCGCAACCGTCTTGCCATGTAAGTCTTCGATGCCTTTGATGCTGTCATTACCTTTACGAACGGTAATTTGTGCGCCGTCTACTACGTATGGGTCTGCGAATAGGTATTTCGCTTTACGTGCATCCGTCATAGTAATTTGGTTTGAAATGGTATCAATTCGACCCGTTTCAAGAAGACCGAACAGACCAGAAAAGTTTGCAGTCACGTATTCGATCTTGTAGTCGTTACGTTTACCAATCTCATCCCATAAATCCACTTCAAAACCTTGTAGCTGGTCTTGTTTAACGAAAGTAAACGGGAAGTAGCGACCAGACATGCCGACTTTAACTTCAGTCGCAGCTTGAACAGTAGCAGCAGAGAGTGCGATAGCCGCAATTGCAGCCTTAACCCAGTTATTCATTTGGTAACTCCTTATATTTATGGGATTGGATGTTACTGTGAAATGGCTCAATAGAATAAATAACCAGATGTTATTAACCATAACTATATCGTATTCTAATTTGGGGATAACTCGCAAGGATCCGGGCATAAGTGGATCATTGTGTGAGTAAATTAGGGGCAAGATGTGTGGATCTAACTCTTTTTACCCAATTTACTGTGAATAACTTGGATCTTATTCACTGAATTTGTGATCAATCACTGGCGATCTTACTTATCAACAGGTAAAATCAACGGTCATTTCACATAACTTAAATAGAGTGGGGCACCGTGTCATCTTCGCTTTGGTTGCAGTGTTTGCAACAGCTTCAAGAAGAGTTACCAGCTACAGAATTCAGTATGTGGGTTCGTCCGCTACAAGCGGAGCTCAATGACAATACTCTAACTCTATTTGCACCGAACCGGTTTGTACTTGATTGGGTTCGCGATAAGTATCTAAATAGCATTACCCGTTTGCTGCGAGAACATTGCGGTCATGATATTCCGCATCTTCATTTTGAGATTGGAAGTAAACGAGCCACTGCTACAAAACCTGAGACTATCGCCCCTGCTAGGACACGTACAGCTGCTGATGTAGCTGCTGAATCGTCAGCACCTGCGCAGTTACAAGCTCGTAAGCCTGTTCATAATATCTGGCGTGATGAAGAGCCTGTGGCGGTCGATCTAAACCACCGTTCAAACGTAAACCCAAAACATATGTTCAATAACTTTGTTGAGGGTAAATCAAACCAATTGGGTTTGGCGGCGGCACGTCAGGTTTCAGATAATCCAGGAACGGCCTATAACCCATTGTTTTTATATGGTGGTACTGGTTTAGGTAAAACGCACTTGTTGCATGCTGTAGGTAACGCCATTGTTGATAACAAACCAAACGCTAAAGTGGTGTACATGCACTCTGAGCGCTTTGTTCAGGATATGGTAAAGGCGCTACAAAATAACGCGATTGAAGAGTTTAAGCGCTACTACCGTAGTGTTGATGCGCTGCTTATCGATGATATCCAATTCTTCGCCAATAAAGAGCGTTCTCAAGAAGAGTTCTTCCATACTTTTAATGCGCTGCTCGAAGGCAACCAACAGATCATCCTAACGTCTGACCGTTATCCAAAAGAGATCAACGGGGTAGAGGATCGTCTAAAATCTCGCTTCGGTTGGGGTTTGACGGTGGCGATTGAGCCACCAGAGCTTGAGACTCGTGTTGCGATATTAATGAAGAAAGCAGAAGACCACCAAATTCACCTTGCGGATGAAGTGGCATTCTTTATTGCTAAGCGTTTACGCTCTAACGTTCGTGAGCTAGAAGGCGCATTGAACCGTGTTATTGCCAATGCAAACTTCACTGGCCGTCCGATCACTATCGATTTCGTGCGTGAAGCACTGCGTGACTTACTTGCACTGCAAGAAAAACTGGTCACCATCGATAACATTCAAAAGACAGTCGCTGAATATTACAAAATCAAAGTCGCTGATCTATTATCTAAACGTCGTTCTCGTTCTGTTGCTCGTCCACGTCAACTGGCGATGGCATTGGCTAAAGAGCTGACTAACCACAGCTTGCCTGAGATTGGCGATGCATTCGGTGGCCGTGATCATACGACTGTACTGCACGCCTGTCGTAAGATTGCTCAGCTACGCGAAGAGAGTCACGACATTAAAGAAGACTATTCGAACTTGATTCGTACCCTTTCTTCTTAATACACAGTATTCTTAACCTTAATAAGCCGAATCTTGGCGCGTAATATTACGAAGTGCCATTTAGACCGTAAGAGCAAGATATGAAATTTACCATTGAACGTAGTCATCTGATTAAGCCATTACAACAAGTATCTGGTGCACTCGGTGGCAGGCCAACACTTCCAATTCTAGGCAATCTACTGATGAAAGTAGAAGATAACGTGTTGTCGATGACAGCCACCGATCTAGAAGTTGAACTGATCAGCCGAGTAACGCTTGAAGGTGATTTCGAAGCGGGCAGTATTACCGTACCTTCACGTAAGTTCCTAGATATCTGTCGTGGCTTGCCAGACAGCTCAGTGATCACAGTAGTATTGGATGGTGACCGTGTTCAGGTTCGCTCTGGTCGTAGCCGCTTCTCATTGGCAACATTACCTGCGGCAGACTTCCCAAACATAGAAGACTGGAGCAGTGAAGTTGAAGTGTCTGTGACACAAGCTGAATTGCGCGGTCTTATCGAGAAAACACAATTCTCAATGGCGAACCAAGACGTTCGTTACTACCTCAACGGTATGTTGTTCGAGATTGAAGGTTCGATCCTGCGCAGTGTGGCGACCGATGGTCACCGTATGGCAGTATCTCAAGCGCAACTTGATGCCGATTTTGCTCAGAAGCAGATCATTGTTCCACGTAAAGGTGTTCAAGAGTTAGTAAAGCTGTTGGATGCACCTGAACAACCTGTAACGCTGCAGATTGGTAACTCTAACGTGCGTGCTGAAGTGAACAACTATGTATTCACTTCTAAGCTCGTTGATGGTCGTTTCCCTGATTATCGCCGCGTAATGCCGCAAAATACCACCAAGACATTAGAAGCCGGTTGCGATGAGTTACGTTCAGCGTTTTCTCGCGCGGCGATTCTGTCGAATGAAAAATTCCGTGGTGTTCGCGTTAACCTTGTCGATAGCGAGATGCGTATTACCGCGAACAACCCAGAACAAGAAGAAGCCGAAGAGGTGTTAGACGTCACCTTCGACGGTGACGCGCTAGAAATTGGCTTCAACGTAAGCTACGTATTGGATGTGCTGAACACACTGCGTTGTGAACAGGTTCGTATATCAATGTCAGATGCAAATGCGAGTGCTTTGATTGAGAATGCGCAAGATGACAGCGCGATGTACGTTGTTATGCCAATTCGTTTATAAGCGTTGTTTGTGAATCAACCATGCTTACTGACCAACAACGTTTACCTACTGTGTTGTGATTGAAGATTAATATGAAGACGCTATGCCTTTATCGCGCTTAATCGTTAAGCAGTTTAGAAATATTGAAGCCTGTGACATTCAACCGTCATCAGGCTTTAACTTTCTTATAGGGGCTAACGGAAGCGGCAAAACCAGTGTCCTTGAAGCGGTCTATCTGCTCGGGCACGGTCGCTCATTCAAAAGTTCTCTCACTGGTCGTATCATCCAAAACGAGTGCAGTGAACTGTTTGTACATGGCCGTTTTATGACCTCGGACCAATTTGAGCTGCCAATTGGCATTAATAAGCAGCGTGATGGCTCGACAGAGGTTAAAATAAGCGGCCAAACCGGACAAAAATTGGCTCAGTTAGCGCAAGTCTTACCTTTGCAGTTGATTCACCCGGAAGGGTTTGATTTACTGACGGATGGACCTAAACATCGCCGTGCATTCATTGATTGGGGAGTTTTCCACAGTGAGTCAGGTTTTTATGATGCTTGGGGCAGGGTAAAGCGGCTCAATAAACAGCGAAACGCATTATTGAAAACAGCCACGCATTATCGAGAGCTGAGCTATTGGGATCAAGAACTGGCCCGTTTAGCTGAAAACATCAGTCATTGGCGTGCCGCCTATGTTGAGCAACTTAAAGAAGTTGCCGAAGAGATCTGTGCGACCTTCTTGCCTGAGTTTGAGATAAAGATTAACTACTATCGCGGCTGGGACAAAGACACGCCCTATGCAGAGATACTAGAGAAAAATTTTGAAAGGGATCAGCAGCTTGGTTACACCTTTAGTGGGCCAAACAAAGCGGATCTAAAGATAAAAGTGAACGGCACTCCAGTGGAAGATGTCTTGTCACGAGGTCAGTTGAAGTTGATGGTTTGCGCGTTGCGAGTAGCACAAGGGCAACACCTCACTCAAATGACAGGAAAGCAATGTATCTATTTAATAGATGACTTTGCTTCCGAATTAGATAGCCAACGCCGCGCACGTCTTGCCGAGTGCTTAAAGGCGACCGAGGCTCAAGTTTTTGTAAGCTCTATTACCGCTGATCAGATTGCAGATATGCATGATGAAAATAGCAGGATGTTTCATGTGGAACATGGCAAAATAGAGCAAGGATAATTAGTCAGAGAGTAACTATGTCAGATAATTACGATTCATCGAGTATTAAAGTACTGAAGGGTCTGGATGCGGTACGTAAGCGTCCTGGAATGTACATTGGCGACACGGATGATGGTACCGGTCTGCACCACATGGTTTTTGAGGTGGTAGATAACTCTATTGATGAAGCGCTAGCTGGTCACTGTAATGACATCATTGTAACTATCCATGAAGATAGCTCTGTGTCGGTTCGCGATGACGGCCGTGGTATTCCAACAGAATTGCACTCAGAAGAAAACGTGTCTGCAGCAGAAGTTATCATGACGGTTCTTCATGCTGGTGGTAAGTTTGATGATAACTCGTACAAAGTATCTGGTGGTCTGCACGGTGTTGGTGTTTCAGTAGTAAACGCACTTTCTAAGCAAGTTACTCTTACTATCCACCGTGGTGGAAAAATTCACACTCAAACATATAACCATGGTGAACCTCAGGCACCACTTGCTATTGTAGGTGATACGGATAGAACCGGAACGGAGATTCGTTTCTGGCCAAGTGAAGAAACATTCACCAATATTGAGTACCATTACGACATCTTAGCTAAGCGTCTACGTGAACTGTCATTCTTGAATTCGGGAGTATCAATCAGGCTGATTGATGAGCGCGAAGAAGACAAAATGGATCACTTCGAATATGAAGGCGGCATTCAAGCGTTTGTTGAACATTTGAATACCAACAAGACCCCTATTATTCAAAAGATCTTTCACTTCGATTCTGAGCGTGATGATGGCATTACCGTTGAAGTTGCGATGCAGTGGAACGATGGTTACCAAGAAAACATTTACTGTTTCACCAACAATATCCCTCAGCGTGATGGTGGTGCTCACTTAGCGGGTTTCCGTTCAGCACTGACCCGTACTTTAAATAGCTTTATGGATAAGGAAGGCTTCTCTAAGAAAGCGAAGACTTCAACATCCGGTGATGATGCTCGTGAAGGTTTGACGGCGATTGTTTCAGTAAAAGTGCCGGATCCTAAGTTTTCAAGCCAAACCAAAGATAAGCTGGTTTCTTCTGAAGTGAAGTCTGCCGTTGAATCTACAATGGGTGAGAAACTCTCTGAGTTCCTGATTGAGAACCCAGGTGAAGCGAAAATTGTTTGTTCTAAAATTATCGATGCTGCACGTGCTCGTGATGCTGCGCGTAAAGCTCGTGAGATGACACGTCGTAAAGGCGCGTTAGATTTAGCGGGTCTTCCAGGTAAACTCGCTGACTGTCAGGAAAAAGATCCTGCACTGTCTGAACTCTATATTGTGGAAGGAGACTCTGCTGGCGGATCAGCTAAGCAGGGGCGTAACCGTAAGAACCAAGCAATCCTACCTCTAAAAGGTAAAATCCTTAACGTAGAGAAAGCACGGTTCGACAAAATGTTGTCTTCACAAGAAGTTGCAACGCTAATCACAGCCCTTGGTTGTGGTATTGGCCGCGACGAATACAACCCAGACAAACTGCGTTACCACAACATCATTATCATGACCGATGCCGATGTCGATGGTTCTCACATACGTACATTGCTCCTGACGTTCTTCTACCGTCAAATGCCGGAACTGATAGAACGTGGTTACATCTATATTGCTCAGCCACCGCTTTTCAAAGTGAAAAAAGGTAAGCAAGAACAATACATCAAAGATGAAGATGCAATGAATCAGTATCAAGTATCTTTAGCTTTAGACAACGCAGCATTGCATGTAAATTCTGAAGCACCCGCGTTTGCTGGTGAGGGGTTAGAGAAGCTTGTTCTGCAATACAATGCCGGTATTAAGCTCGTTGATCGTATGAGTCGCCGTTACCCACGTGCACTTATCCATGAATTGATTTATATGCCACGCTTAACCGCTGAGCAGTGTCATGATGAGGTGGCTGTTGAAACTTGGGGTAAGCAGCTTGTAGAGCAGCTAAACGCAAAAGAAACGGGTGCTAGCCAATACCATCTTGAGGTTGAAAAGCATGAAGAGCTAGGAATAAGTGTTCCTAAGATTGTTGTGCGCACACACGGTGTAACTCATGAGCATTTGTTAAGTATTGACCTAATCAACTCGAAAGAATTTAGTAAATTATCGGATTTATCTGAAGCGCTTGATGGTTTGATTGAAGAAGGTGCTTATATTAAACGTGGTGAGCGAACTCAAGCGGTAACGACTTTTGTTGAAGCAATGAACTGGTTGGTTAAAGAGTCTCGTCGTGGTTTTAGCCTACAACGATACAAAGGTCTAGGTGAGATGAACCCAGATCAGCTTTGGGAGACCACCATGGATCCTGAAAGTCGTCGTATGATGCAAGTAACAATTGAAGATGCTGTTGGTGCTGATTTGTTGTTTACTACGCTAATGGGTGACCAAGTTGAGCCGCGTCGTAACTTCATCGAAGAGAATGCATTGAAAGTAGCTAACCTAGACGTTTAGTATCTTTGATACTTCGCTCTTTCGCTTAATTTCTGTGTCAGAGGTGCTCACATACATTCGTATGCTCCGCTCCTCTTCCTTGAACTAAAACGAAATAGCTTCGTCTCAAAAAACTAAATATATTATTTAAAAGACTGCCCGAAATGGCGGTCTTTTTTGTTCTTTAAGTGTTTGAAAAATAATGATTTTGGAAAATAATTGAAAATAATCCCTTGAAACTATTTTGCTCAATCCACATATCTAGTTGTGAAGAGGATGACTGTCTTGCTCTACAAGAGAAGAAACAGAACCTTCATAACCGTTGCTAGAGTATCGCTCAATAGAGGATAACTTTGGCAGCACACAACTTAAAAATTGATTCATTGTCATGTCCCAGCGTTGTCGCCAATAGAGGTGAAACCCGAGGAATGCGAATTGAATCTCTTAGCTGTTTACTGGATCACGTAGGTTCGATCTAAGTAAAATTCGTAGCTAAGACTATTGCTTACTAAAAAGGATAGCATTATGAGAACTGTAGATTTCACTCCACTTTACCGCAACGCAATCGGTTTTGATCGTCTATTCAACATGATGGAAGCGAACACGTCGAAAAATGCTTCTGGCGGTTACCCTCCATACAACATCGAGCAAAAAGACGAGAACAACTACCGTATTACTATGGCAGTAGCTGGTTTTGCTGATGACCAATTAGATCTGACTCAGAAAGAGAACATGCTAATTGTGAAAGGTGATCGTAAAGCAGAAGTAGAGAAAACATTTGTATATCAAGGTATTGCAGAGCGAGATTTCGAGCGAAAATTCCAACTTGCTGACTACGTAAAAGTGGTAGGCGCAAGCATGGAAAATGGTCTTCTTCACATCGACCTAGAACGCGAAATCCCAGAAGCGATGCAACCACGTAAGATTGCTATCAACGGTAATAGCCTACTAGAAGGTTAATACCCGTCATACTTGAAGCTACAGCGTTGTTGACGTCGTAAATTCCCCCTAATCACATAGGTTCCCTATGCTCATAGGGTTGAATTGCTTGTGTTTTTGAAACGAATGGTCGCCTAGCTGAACCCCCAATTATTTAGGGTATTCAAGTGACAAAAACTATCGGGAAGTAAAAGTGAAAGAGCACCTCATGAGGTGCTCTTTTTTGTTTGTTCTGCCAGCGTCACTCCATAGAGGGAGGTACGACAGAGTAGGGAACCTTTATTTACTTTCGCTGTAAGCCTTTTTCACTTCTTCAGCAATGATCTTAATGCCTTTCTGCATCGCCTCATCATCTTGCACGTAGTTCATACGTAAGCACTGGTGAGCATGATCCCACTCATCTTCCTGGCCAATAAAGAAGTATTCACCCGGAACAATCAGAACGCCACGGGCTTTGAGGCGGTTATACAGTTCCATTGTGGTGATAGGCAGTTCATCAAACCATAGCCATAAAAAGATAGCGCCTTCAGGCTTGTGGATACGAAAGCGTGGATCGTCGATAGCGTCTTGCAACAGCTCAACCGCGCGTAGAGATTTCTCTTTGTAGAAAGGCTTAATCACTTCGCTGCTTAAACGTAGTAGATCACCCTTCTCAATCATGTGGTTAGCAATCGCAGGACCAACACTACTTGGTGCTAGGCTGATAATGCCATTCATGTTGGTTAGCGCTTGCGTTACTTCTTCACTCGCAATCACGATACCGCAACGCACACCTGGCAAACCAAGCTTAGACAAGCTCATACACAGAATCGTATTTTCGTTCCAGAATGGTTCCACATCTTCAAAGATGATGTTTGGAAATGGCAGGCCGTAAGCGTTATCGATCAGCAGTGGGATATTGTTCTCTCTCGCGAGTTTGTCCAACTTACGCACTTCCTCATCGGTCAGTACGTTACCCGTAGGATTGGTAGGGCGAGAAGCGCAGATAGCCGCCACTGAATCGTCCACTTTTAGCTGTTCAAAATCAACGTGGTATTTGAACTGGCGATTTTCTAGCAGCTCGATCTCTGGGTGGTAAGAGATAAAAATATCGTCATCAATCCCTGCATCGCCGTAGCCGATGTATTCCGGTGCGATCGGCAACAAAATTTTCTTGTGCGAGCCGTCAGGCTGCTGACCTGCTAATAGATTGAATAGGTAAAAGAAGCCGCTTTGACTGCCATTGGTTAGGCTGATGTTCTTTTCGCTGATGTCCCAGCCATAGGTCTCTTTTAGCATCGCAGCTAACGACTTAATGAAGCTATTTTTGCCCTGCGGACCATCGTAGTTGGCGAGGGCGGCGATGAGTTCTCCACTGGCGAGCATGTCGGCACTGGCTTGGTTAAAGTAATCGAGCATGGCAGGGATAGCGGCTGGGTTGCCACCACCGAGCATGATAGCGCCGGGAGTGCGCAGGCCATCATTCAAATCATCCATTAAACGAGTGATTCCAGAGTATCGATTAAATTTTTCACCAAACTTAGAAAACTGCATTACTTATTTTACCTAATTCATTGTGATTGCTTGTTATGTGTCATTAAGGCAGACCTTATGCCTACCATTCGTGTATTCCTTGAACATACCGCAATGTTTTTGCGACGCATAGCGCCAAATGCGCTAACACGAAAAAAACTTCTATAAAGTTTTACTAATGAGTGTTCGCTTTCTTATTGAACGAGTGTTTTGTGATCAAAAAAGAGAAGCTCAGCTTCTCCTTTTAGTTTCTGAGGGTTATTTCAATGAGCGTTTATTTCGAACCTGTATAGACAACCAACACCTTGTCGTCTTGGTATTGGCGTTCGAACGCATAGTAGCCCTTGCTGTTACGGATGATGTGCTTGCCTTGCGCGACGGCTGGGTGGCGTTGGCGGAATTGACCAAGCGCTTGCCAGTGTTCTAGCAACTCTGCACGTTCACCTGTGATTTGATCCCAAGGCATGTCAGAGCGAGTGCCTTGCATAGGGTCGGACCCTGCTGGGCCAACGTCACGAGCGATTTCATCGCCGTAATATATCTGCACCGCACCGGGAGTCAGCATCAATGCATTCGCGGCTTTGGTTTGTTTTGCAAAGTCACTGCCATGTTGTGTCCAGAATAGCGAGGTGTCGTGAGACGATAGGTAACTCAGCACGTTGAACTCACTGTCGTTGTTGATCTTATCTGCGTAGCGAAGGTAATCGGCATCAAGATCAGACAAGCACTTAAGTGCCTTGGGTGCGATATCACTTTGGAATTCAAAGTTGATGATCGAATCAAAGCCGTTAGCGAAATAATCGGATTTCACTACGCTGTGCGCCCACACTTCGCCTGTCATCCAAAAGGGTAGGTCATCCAACGCTTTGTCTGGATTATTCTGTTTCCATTCAGCCAGTGCTTGGTTAGTGCTTTCTTTTAGTTCTGCCCAAGCGTCCAATTCAACGTGCTTAGCGGTATCAACCCTAAAGCCATCAACGCCGTATTCACGCACCCAATCAGACAACCAAGTGATCAGATGTTCACGAGGCGTTTTAAGTTCATCGGTCGCGCTGGTGGATTTGTTGCGATAGAAGTTCGGTAGCCCGGTGGTTTCTGTCGATTCTGTTTTGAAATCGGGTAGGTGCGCCAAAGACATAGTCAGGTTGTTGTAACCCGGAGAGTCGTAAGCGCCGATATCGCTGCGTAACCAAGCTTTGCCCCACCATTTTTCCCACGCTTCTTTATCGCTGTATGAGATGTAGTTGTTGAAGTAGTGCCAGTTCTGGCCTTTAGCGGGTTGCCAGTCTGTCCAGTTTTCGCCAAGTGTTTTTGTTGCTTCTTCATCGGTGAGGTTGAGCTTACCAAAGTCGAACTCTTGCATATCAGCAAGTGTGGCGTAGCCAGTGTGGTTCATTACCACGTCCCAAACGACACGAATACCTTTGCTGTGTGCGGTATCGATGAAGGTTTTCAGATCGTCTTCGGTACCCATGTTGTCATCAAGCTTGGTCCAATCTTGGTGGTAGTAACCATGGTAGCCATAGTGTTTGAAATCACCGCGATCACCGCCGCCAACCCAGCCGTGAATCTGCTCTAACGGAGACGTTATCCAGATGGCGTTAGCACCGAGCGATTCTATGTAGTCGAGCTTTTCGGTTAATCCGGCCAAATCACCGCCGTGGAAGGTGCCGATTTCTTCTTGTCCGTCTTGGCTGCGACCATAGCTGTTGTCGTTATCAGGGTTACCGTTATGGAAGCGGTCGGTCATCACGAAGTAAACCGTGGCGTTATCCCAACTAAACTCAGCTTTGGTTTCAGGTTCCACCTTTTCTAGCAACAAGACACCTTGGCTATTTTCTGCTGGCTGCATGGTGACGCTGCCATTAGTTACTGTGACTTGTGTACCTGAAAGGGCATCTCTCACCAAGGTACCATCATCAAAGGTTTGAGTAACGTCGATGGTCGTTGGCTCGTCACTAGGAACCGGACAAGCAAAGCTTTGTACTTGTTGTTGCTTCGGTTTTATTTGAACCGTCAGGTCATTGGTTTGTGGGTTGAGCGTAAACT
Organism: Vibrio sp. RW; assembly: GCF_027587105.1. NCBI lineage: Bacteria > Pseudomonadati > Pseudomonadota > Gammaproteobacteria > Vibrionales > Vibrionaceae > Vibrio > Vibrio sp. RW. The sequence continues at coordinate 14,409 of NZ_JAPPTM010000019.1, read as the reverse complement.
GGTAGGTGCTAGCGCGAAAGACCTTGATATCTATTTCAGACTTCTCGGCGCAGTCGTCTAGGCGAAGGGGTTTATTGAATTTGATGCGGTTTTCTTCAGCCAGCGCATAGTTGGTGCCACAGGTATTTTGAGTATCGCCGATAGAGAAGGTATAGCTACCTTTAGCGAGTTCCTGTTCAGCAATAACAGTGCCTTTTCCTGTCGATTCAAATACGACAGTGTTGTTATCGATCGTCAGCAATAAGCTGTCATCACTGGTTTGGCTGCATGCGCTGAGTGCGAGTATTGAAAGCGCGAGTACTGTTTTTTTCATTGTTCCCTTCCCCTGAATAAACAGGTCAGTTATAGCAAACAATGCCCTCTACAGTCTGAGCGCTGATTCATTCAGATAATCAATAACACCTCTACAAACAAATGCTTGGTTCACAAAAACAAAAAGGGAAGCTTTCGCTTCCCTTTGGGTGTTTACCGTTAGTTACTCAGAGTATTACTTAGAGCAACTGTCTCACTCGTGCTTATTTTTGCAGTAGAGAGATGTCAGCAATCTGTAGGAACAGGTTACGTAGGTTGTTCAGTAGCGTTAGACGGTTCTTCTTAAGCGCTTCGTCATCAGCCATAACCATTACGTTATCGAAGAATGCATCAACCGGTTCACGTAGGTCAGCAAGCTTGCTTAGGGCTTCTTGGTAGTTGCCTGTTGCGAATGCTGGCTCTAGTGCTTCCGTCATTACTTCAACGTTTTCAGCCAGTGCTTTCTCTGCATCTTCTTGAAGAAGCGTTAGGTCGATGTCAGCTGGTAGCTCGCCATCGAATTTCGCAAGGATATTACCTACACGCTTGTTCGCTGCTGCTAGTGCTTCTGCTGCTTCCAGTTCACGGAAGTGAGAAACCGCTTTAACACGTTGGTCAAAGTCAGCTGGCTTAGTTGGACGACGTGCTAGTACCGCTTGGATGATATCAACGCTGAAACCAGCATCTTGGTACCATGCGCGGAAACGACCTAGCATGAAGTCGATAACGTCAGCTTCTACGTTTTCGTTAGTCAGCTTGTCGCCTAGTAGCTCTTTCGCTTTACCGATCAGATCCGTTAGGTCTAGGTTGTAGCCGTTTTCAACGATGATACGTAGTACACCTAGTGATGCACGACGTAGAGCGAATGGGTCAGAACCTTTTGGTGCTTGGCCAATACCGAAGATACCTACGATAGTGTCTAGCTTGTCTGCCATTGCAACTGCAGAAGAGATACCCGTGCTTGGTAGATCGTCACCAGCGAAACGAGGCATGTACTGCTCGTAAAGTGCTAGTGCAACTTGCTCGTCTTCACCATCGTGAGTTGCGTAGTGCATGCCCATTACACCTTGTGTATCCGTGAATTCGAATACCATAGATGTCATAAGGTCACACTTAGCCAGTAGGCCTGCGCGCTTAGATTTCTCAACATCTGCATCGATTTGCTCAGCGATGTAGCCAGCAAGTTCTGTGATGCGGTCTGTTTTGTCCTTGATAGTACCAAGTTGCTTCTGGAAGATAGCTTGGTCTAGTTCAGGAAGACGGTCGATCAGCGGACGCTTACGGTCTGTGTTGAAGAAGAACTCAGCATCAGCAAGACGTGGACGTACAACTTTCTCGTTACCTTCGATAACGTGACGAGGCTCTTTAGACTCGATGTTTGATACGAAGATAAAGTTAGGAAGTAGCTTCTTGTTTTCGTCGTAAACAGGGAAGTACTTTTGGTCACCTTTCATGGTGTAAACCAAAGCTTCAGAAGGTACTTTTAGGAACTCTTCTTCAAACTTCGCTGTAAGAACTACTGGCCATTCAACCAGAGACGTTACTTCTTCAACAAGGTCATCTTCTAGGTCAGCTTTACCGCCAACCGCTGCTGCCGCTTTTTGAGCGTCAGCAAGGATGATCGCTTTACGCGCTTCGTAATCCGCCATTACTTTACCGCGCTCTTCTAGGATCGCAGGGTATTGGTCAGCAGAATCGATTGTGAACTCTTGTTCGCCCATGAAGCGGTGACCACGGATAGTACGAGCAGATGCTACACCTAGGATTTCGCCTTCAACAAGCTCATCACCTAGTAGTACAGTCAGTGTTTTCACTGGACGGATAAATTGAATGTCTGAGTTACCCCAGCGCATTGCTTTAGGAATTGGTAGACCAGCTAGTGCTTTCGCAGCGATATCCATCACCAATTCTTGAACAGGTTTGCCAGCTACTTCTTGTTTGAAAAGAAGCCACTCGCCTTTGTCTGTTTTCAGACGGTCAGCTTGCTCAACAGTAATACCGTTACCGCGAGCCCAACCTTGTGCTGCTTTAGTTGCGTTGCCTTCTGCATCGAATGCTACAGAAACAGCAGGACCACGTTTTTCAACGACTTTGTCTGCTTGGCCTTCAGCCAGTGCTGTTACTTTAAGTGCTAAACGACGAGGTGCTGCGTACCACTTGATACCTTCGTGAGAAAGCTCAGCCGTTTTAAGACCCGCTTCAAAGTTAGAAGCAAATGCTTCTGCTAGAGAACGAAGTGCCGTTGGTGGAAGCTCTTCCGTACCCAGTTCAATTAGAAAATTCTTCGCCATGATTATTTGTCCTTCTTACACATTGGGAAGCCAAGCGCTTCACGTGACGCGTAGTACGCCTCAGCAACTGATTTAGTCAGGTTGCGGATACGAAGGATGTAACGTTGACGCTCTGTTACAGAGATAGCTTTGCGCGCATCAAGGATGTTGAATGCGTGACCTGCTTTTAGAATGCGCTCGTAAGCTGGAAGCGGAAGTGGCTTCTCAAGCTCAAGTAGCTCTTTACACTCTTTTTCGCACTGATCGAAGAAAGTGAATAGGAAATCTACGTCTGCGTGCTCGAAGTTGTATGTTGATTGCTCAACTTCGTTTTGGTGGAAGATGTCACCGTAAGTTACGTTAGAGCCGTCTGGTGCTACGTTCCATACTAGGTCGTAAACAGAGTCTACTTCCTGGATGTACATTGCTAGACGCTCGATACCGTAAGTGATCTCGCCGGTAACAGGTTTACACTCAAGTCCGCCAACCTGTTGAAAGTAAGTAAACTGAGTGACTTCCATGCCGTTTAGCCATACTTCCCAACCAAGGCCCCATGCGCCTAGTGTTGGGTTTTCCCAGTTATCTTCAACGAAGCGAATGTCGTGAACAAGTGGGTCAACACCAAGAACCTCTAGTGAGCCTAGGTACAACTCTTGGATATTGTCTGGCGATGGTTTTAGCGCTACTTGGAATTGGTAGTAGTGCTGCAGACGGTTAGGGTTTTCACCGTAACGGCCATCAGTAGGACGACGTGAAGGTTGTACGTAAGCTGTAGACATTGGCTCTGGGCCAAGTGCACGTAGACATGTCATTGGGTGAGAGGTGCCAGCACCTACTTCCATATCTAGTGGTTGAACAATGGTACAACCGTTTTGTGCCCAGTAATCCTGCAGCGCGAGGATCATTCCCTGGAAGGTTTTGATATCGTATTTTTGCATAGTCAGGTTCGCGCGATTCTTTTAAATGAGTGATAAAAATAACCTCTGAGTATACCGAGATATTCGTAAAGCGAGTAGGGGTAATCTTGTTTAATTAGTGGTCTAAAATGTCGTTTAGTGGATTTTTTTGCCTTTAATGTTTGTTTTTCGATACAAGTGGATATTTTGATAAGTTTGACACTTGTTTTTGAGTACGTAGGTGATTAGAATTTCGCGGTCTTTGGGGAGTAGCTTACTTATTCATATCCTATTGAATGAGTTCGTCCGTCAACATAATTGATGCAAAATCATCATGGCGTTCGAGGCAACCACCACCTTGGTGGCGCTTAGCAAGACCTTAGACAAGCATCGTGAACCGGGATGGGGCGCGAGGTTTGTCTTTGGTTAAATATAATAATCTCCGTCCCAAATGAGCATGTCGTGAGCGTTTTAGCAATTTCAATTACAACTGTCGCCTTAGCCGAGATCGGTGATAAGACTCAGTTGCTATCCCTTTTATTAGCCAGTCGATATCGAAAACCGTTACCTATCATTGCGGCTATTTTCTTTGCCACTATTGCCAATCATGCCCTTGCTGCATGGCTCGGGGTTGTGGTCGCTGATTATTTATCTCCCGAAGTTCTTAAATGGGTGCTGGTGGTCAGTTTCATTGCGATGGCGGGCTGGATTTTGATTCCTGATAAGTTAGACGATGATGAACAGATCTCAAACCGAGGCCCATTTGTCGCCAGTTTTATCGCTTTCTTTATTGCTGAGATTGGTGATAAAACCCAGATAGCGACCTCCATTCTAGGGGCGCAATATTCGGATGCATTAACCTGGGTAATTCTCGGTACGACCATCGGTATGCTACTGGCGAATGTGCCCGTAGTGATCATCGGTAAGTTGTCGGCAGATAAGATGCCGCTTGACCTGATTCGTAAGATCACGGCCTTGTTATTCGTCGGTTTGGCTATCGCTGCTGCATTCTATTAATGGATAACGTTGAGGTTAATTATACTCAACCAGTAGAGTAATGTGTTGTAGGTCATACTCTTACAGTATTGTGAGAGTTATCGAGCGAATGGACATATAACTGTCATACTTGTCATGATATTTTAATATTGTGAGTTAAGAACACGAGGGTATGATTATGTTGACGCGTTATATGGGTATTACTCCACAAAGCCAAAGCTATCTATTTACCTTTGGTTTGGCTCTTACACTGTTAGGCATGGTGTTGACGGATATGTGGCTGCCAATGGTGGCTGGTTCGATGATCATGACCGGGCTTGCGGTAGAGGCTTGGATTCGGGTCGCGCATATTATTCCGATGCGCAAAGATATTCGAGAAATTCAGCATCAGCTGGAGCATCTACAAAATAAGTCTAGAAGCGAATAAAACAAAAAGCCGCTCGTACTCTGAGTTCTGTTGAAGAACATAAAGTATGAGCGGCTTTTTTGATGCTTGATGAGGCGTTACGCCTCCAATCCCTTTCTGATCAAATACTGGTACGGCAAAGCTTCAGTCGCTTGGCCGACCAACTGATGATCCATAAATCGACAAAAACTCGGGATGTCGCGAGTGGTTGAAGGGTCGTCAGCTTTTACCAGTAACACATCGCCATCCTGCATGTTTCTAATTGTCTTCCTGACCATCATTACTGGTTCTGGGCAACGCAGGCCTTCAGCTTCTAAAGTATGGGTTGCCAGTTCAGGTTTGAATGTCATGGTTTGTATCTCTATATCTATCTAACGAGTGAATAATACGTCTGCAGAAAAAATATGCAATAAGTGCTTGGCAAACAGAATCATTTCCTATAACTTAGTTAACAAGTTGATAACAACTTGTAACAAAGGCAACTAGCTAAGGAGTGGCGATGTTGACAGGATTAGATAGATTAACAATTTATTCGGTTCTCTGTTTTATTTCTTTTTGTGCGTTAGTACTGCGTTCATCAACAGAGACCTCACTGATGCCTATCTTTGGCATAGTAGCAACGATTATTGGTATTTGGGTAGAGATGCGACGTTGGCAAGGCATAGCCGAAGAGCAAGAACACTAACCCGAGTACAGCAAGCAAATTCCGATACGACAACATTCCGACACTATCCCCAAATTTTCTTGGGCTTCCCCGCGTAATTGCGGGATTTTTTTTATCTAAAGCATGCTATAAACAACTTAGTGACGAATGATCATTGTATACAGCTAGGTAAGTGGTGTGGAATTAGAAGACATCTATCGTAGAGACCTGAATTTATTGGTCGCTTTAAAGGTATTGATTGATGAGGGCAGCGTTAGTCAGGCTGCGATTCGTCTTAACTTAAGCCAGTCGGCAACCAGCCGAGTATTAGGGCGCTTAAGAGAGCTACTCAACGATCCCCTGTTTACACGTCAAGGTCAGCACCTTATTCCCACCAAAAAAGCACTCGAGATCAGCCAGCGTATTGATCAACCTTTAGAATCATTCCGCCAACTGCTTAGCCCTAGTGCTTTCGATCCTTACTATTGCAGTGAACGTTTTTTGATTGCGACCACTGACTACGCGATGCAAACCATTTTGCCGTATGCATTGCCGAAAATTTATGAACAAGCGCCGAATATCTCTTTGGAGTTTGCTCCGTTGCAGCATGAGCATTTGTTTAAACAACTCAGTACCGAACATGTCGACATGGCGATTTGTCGCCCGAGTGGCAGCATTGCGCCACTTCATCAAGAAGTATTGGGACCAGTCGGCGTGTCGTGTTTGTTATCTAAAAATCACCCTTTGGCAGGCAGTTCACTAAGCCTTGAGGATTATGTATCTCTGCCTCACGCGATGATCGCGATCAGTGATGGGGTTAAGGCTTTACTCGATAACGCTTTAGCCAATCAGCAGCCTCGAAAAATGGTGCTGCGCGCTTATCACCTTGAGGCTGCATTGGCGATTGTCGATAGAATGCCATTAGTGATTACGGTACCTGCTGATTTGGCGTATTTGGTTGCAGAGCGCTATGACTTGGTTGTTAAGCCGTTGCCATTTGAGTTTATGCCGTTTGACTATTCACTGATCTGGCATTCGCGCTGCGATTCTTCTGCCTCGCAACAGTGGTTGAGAAGAGTGGTGAAAGAGGAGTGTGGTGAGCTGATTCAAAAACGGATTGCGGACGTAGGTTTGGGTTAGGCTTTGTATTGAATAGCAAACAGAAAAAAGGGCTGATCGTGATCAGCCCTTTTGTTTTGAGTGTTAAGCGATTACAGCTTGATAACTACACGACCAGTGATTTGACCGTTAGTGATGTCTTCTGCCGCTTGAATGGCGCCATCTAAAGACACTTCTTTAGTAGCCTGGCCGTAGAAAGATTCTGGTAGTAGCTCAGCCAGTTGTTCCCACGCTTTAATACGTTTTTCACGAGGACACATTACCGAGTCCACACCTTGTAGGCGAACGTTACGCAGAATGAATGGCATTACCGTGGTTGGTAAGTCAAAACCGCCAGCTAGACCACACATCGCAACCGCGCCGTTGTAATCAATTTGCGCCAATACTTTAGCAAGTACTTTGCTGCCTACCGTATCGATAGCACCAGCCCACAGTTGTTTCTCTAGTGGTTTTGCTGGTTCTTCTAGTTCAGCACGCTCTACAATACGTGTCGCGCCTAGTGATTTTAATAGCTCACCGTTTGCAGATGCACGGCCAGTAACCGCTGCCACTTTATAACCCAGTTGGTTTAGTAGAGTGATAGACACACTGCCTACGCCGCCACTTGCGCCAGTGACTAGGATTTCACCGTCTTCTGGTTTGATGCCTGCATCGACGATAGCTTGCACACAAAGCATGGCGGTGAAGCCAGCTGTACCGATCGCCATGACTTTCTTAGCGTCTAGGCTTTTAGGCATAGGCACTAACCAATCACCGTTTAGGCTTGCTTTCTCAGCCATGCCGCCCCAGTGACCTTCACCAACACCCCAACCCGTTAAAACAACTTCGTCGCCTGCTTTGTAGCGAGGGTCATCAGATTGTGAAACCACACCAGAAAGGTCGATACCTGGAACCATAGGGAAGTTGCGAACAATGCGCCCTTTACCGGTAATCGCCAAACCATCTTTGTAGTTTAAAGAAGAGTAACTCACATCAACCTTCACGTTACCTTCTGGTAATTGAGACTCATCAATCTGAGAAACTAATGCGATAGTTTTTTTGTCTTCTTGGTTTAGTACAAGTGCTTTAAACATGATCTGCTCCGTAGGAGGAATATTAGGAAACTGAAGTAACTTTAGTTGAATCGTTGGAGAAAAAATAATGAAACATCAACATTGAATCTATGCGTTTTGTGCATATATGTTGTCGCCTATTTTTCTCTGATTAGGCTTGCTGAACGAACCTGTACAGAACTGGATAGCCGAATATAAAAAGTGCAGCTATATAAAGATAGCTGCACATAAGATTACCCGACAAGTTTTACAACCAAAGAGCGCTAAGGGCGTTCAAATACCGTTGCGATACCTTGGCCTAAACCAATACACATGGTCGCCAAGCCGTATTTCACGTCTTGTGCTTCCATCAGGTTGATTAGCGTCGTAGAGATACGAGAACCAGAACAGCCCAGTGGGTGACCGAGTGCAATTGCACCGCCGTTAAGGTTAACTTTCTCGTCAACTACATCCAATAGACCTAGGTCTTTAGCACATGGAAGAGATTGAGCCGCGAATGCTTCGTTTAGCTCAACCACTCCCATGTCTTCAATGTTCAGACCGGCACGTTTTAGCGCTTTTTTAGTTGCTGGTACTGGACCGTAACCCATAATTGAAGGGTCACAACCTGCGATAGCCATCGACTTGACGCGAGCGCGGATCTTAAGGCCAAGTGCATTGGCTTTCTCTTCGCTCATGATAAGCATTGCAGAGGCACCATCAGACAGTGCTGATGAAGTGCCTGCTGTTACTGTCCCGTTAGCTGGGTCAAATACTGGGCGAAGCTGAGACAAGCCTTCAACCGTAGTTTCTGGGCGAATAACTTCATCGTAATCCAGAGTGAACAGAGAGCCATCTGCCGCGTGAGCTTCTGTTGGTAGGATTTCGTTTTTGAAGCGACCTTCTACTGTTGCAGCTTGTGCTCTAGCGTGTGAACGAGCGGCGAAGGCATCTTGGTCTTCACGACTGATGCCATGCATCTTGCCAAGCATCTCAGCCGTTAAGCCCATCATTCCTGCTGCTTTTGCTACGTGCTTAGACATGCCTGAATGGAAATCGACACCGTGGTTCATTGGTACATGCCCCATGTGTTCGACACCACCAATCAAGCAGATTTCAGCATCGCCCACCATGATTGAGCGGGTTGCATCATGCAGAGCTTGCATAGATGAGCCACATAAACGGTTGACCGTTACTGCACCAATCTCAATCGGTAGACCAGCTAAAAGCGCAGCATTACGTGCCACGTTAAAGCCTTGCTCTAGCGTCTGTTGTACACAGCCCCAGTAAATGTCTTCAATTTCGACAGGGTTTACTTCAGGGTTGCGTTCTAAAATTCCTTTCATCAAATGCGCAGAGAGATCTTCAGCACGAGTATGACGGAAAGCTCCACCTTTGGAACGTCCCATTGGGGTGCGAAGGCAATCAACAACAACTACATTATTCATTTTGCTATTCCTTTTCCAAGTGTGGGTTACAGAGAGCTTGCTTGTTGACCGCCGTAAAAGCTTTCGCCTTTCACTGCCATATCAAGCAATAGTTGAGGAACTTGGTACATTGCACCTAAGTCCTGGTAGCTTTTCGCCATTTCAACGAAATTACTAACCCCCACACTGTCTAAGTAACGGAATACGCCGCCTCTGAATGGAGGGAAGCCTAAACCGTAAACCAGTGCCATATCCGCTTCTTGCGGTGTCGCGATGATGCCTTCTTCTAAACAAAGTACCACTTCGTTGATCATCGGAATCATCACACGTTGGATAATTGTCTGGTCATCAAAATCTTGTGGCTGTTGGCATACGTCAGCCAAGATAGGAAGAATCTCTTCAGAGAAAGTCTTCTTAGGACGACCACGTTTGTCTACGCTGTACGTGTAGAAACCGCTGCCGTTCTTCTGACCGTATTTTTCAGCGACGTAAAGCGCATCAATGGCATCACGGCCTTCTTTACCCATACGCTCAGGGAAACCTTGCGCCATCACTGCTTGTGCATGGTGTGCGGTGTCTAAGCCTACAACGTCTAGCAAGTAAGCAGGGCCCATTGGCCAACCGAACTTACGTTCCATGACTTTATCGATCTTGGTGAAGTCAGCGCCGTCACGTAGCAACATGCTGAAACCGCCAAAGTAAGGGAAAAGTACACGGTTAACGAAGAAGCCAGGGCAGTCGTTAACAACGATAGGGGATTTACCCATCTTCGCAGCGTAAGCGACCACGCGATTGATTGTCTCTTCTGAAGTATGCTCACCACGGATGATCTCAACTAAAGGCATGCGGTGTACTGGGTTAAAGAAGTGCATACCACAGAAGTTTTCTGGGCGTTTCAGAGATTTCGCTAGCAGGTTGATTGGAATCGTAGAGGTATTCGATGTTAGAACGGTGTCTTCACCAACCAAACCTTCCACTTCGCTCAGTACTGCAGCTTTTACTTTCGGGTTTTCTACTACCGCTTCAACAATCACATCTGATTGTTCAACACCTGCGTAATGTAGACTTGGAGTAATAGAAGACAGAATACCTGCCATCTTGAATCCATCTAGGCGACCGCGTGATAAGCGTTTATTCAACAGCTTAGATGCTTCGTTCATACCTAGATCAAGCGATGCTTGTGCGATGTCTTTCATCATCACTGGCACGCCTTTCAATGCTGATTGGTAAGCAATGCCGCCGCCCATGATGCCTGCACCAAGTACGGCTGCGCGTTCAGTGGCTTTATTTGCTGCCTTACCTGCTTGTTTCGCTAGGCCTTTGATGTACTGGTCATTCAGGAATAAGCCAACTAATGCTTTTGCTTCTTCCGATTTTGCTAACTTAACGAAGTGCTTACGTTCGATGTCGAGTGCTGCATCGCGATCGCTACGTGCTGCTTCTTCAATCGCAATCACAGAAGTCATCGGCGCTGGGTAGTGAGGTCCTGCTTTTTGAGCCACTAACCCCTTAGCCATGGTAAAGCTCATCATCGCTTCTAGTTTGCTTAGTGAAAGCGCTGATGTTTTTTGTTTACGGCGTAGCTGCCAATCGATTTTTTCATTTGCAGCTAGAGAAACAGTATTAATTGCTGAGTCTAGTAGTTGGTCTGTATCAACAATCGCATCTAACAAGCCAATCTTAAGCGCTTCATCAGCACGGCATGCTTTGCCTTGCGTGATAATTTCCATTGCGCTGTCAGCGCCGATAACACGCGGCAGGCGCACACAGCCACCAAAGCCAGGCATGATACCGAGTTTGGTTTCTGGCAGACCTATGCTGGTGGTCTTGTCGCCGATACGAAAGTCGGTTGCTAGGACACATTCACAGCCGCCGCCAAGAGCATGGCCACGCATCATTGAAAGAGTTGGTACAGGAAGATCTTCGAGCTTACTAAAGATTGAATTAGCGAACCTTAACCACTCATCAAGTTCTGCTTCTGGCTTAGCGAATAGGCCAAGAAATTCAGTGATGTCTGCGCCTACAATGAACGCGTCTTTGTTTGAAGTTAAGATTAAACCACGTAATCCTGCGTGAGCATTAAGAGCGTCTAACGCTTTGTCTAGTGATTCTAAAGTAGCAAGGTCGAGTTTGTTTACAGAGGCCGGAGCGCAGAAGTTTAGCTCAGCGATACCGTCTTGTAATTCCTTTACCTGTAGGGTGTTAGCTTGGTAAATCATTGTCTATCTCCATGACATACAATCCACGATTGTTTGAGAGAATCTTGTTATCTTTCTAGTATTGTAGAATACCTGGTAAGACCAGTTATATTAGTCTGTACCTCTGCTTGGTGAATTTCAATACATTTTTTAAACAATTGTTTAACATTGTGCGATAGCACAGATCCTCTAACCCTTATTATTCACGCGTGATACACTTCGCCGCTCTTATTAATTAAGTTAACGATATGAATGAACAGCCCTATTTAATACCGTCTGCGTCGGCTCAGTTTGAAGAAGAGATAAAAAAGAGCGTCTTTATTACTCATCTTGCTCATACTCCAAGTGTAGGAGCTGCAAAACAGTTCGTAGAGCAGATAAAGAAAGCGCATTCTTCAGCGCGACATAATTGTTGGGGTTTTGTGGCTGGGCGACCTGAAGACTCAATGCTTTGGGGCTTTAGCGATGATGGTGAACCCTCAGGTACGGCGGGTAAGCCGATATTGGCACAACTGTCTGGTTCTGGTGTTGGTGAGTTAACGGCTGTGGTGACTCGTTATTCAGGTGGGATTAAACTTGGAACAGGTGGTTTGGTTAAGGCCTATGGTGGCGGTGTGCAACAAGCGCTTAAGCTGCTTCAAACTATCGAGAAAAAAATAACCACAAAATTACGGCTAGAGTTAGACTATGGCTTTGTGCCGATCGCACAATCCATCATGGCTCAGCATCAGGCTGTTGAGGTGCAAGCGGATTATGGTGTTCAAGTTGAGCTTATCATTGAGATAGAGCTCCTGCAGGTAGATTCGTTTACCCAGACCATGATCAATAAAAGCGGTGCCAAGGCACTGGTAACGAAAGTTAAAGACAACTAGGAAGTTTGAAGCATTTCGCTTCGTTCAATAGCTCATGCAATTTCGCTCAATTATTCGAATCGTCGGATTATTATTAGCACTTTTTAGTGTATCAATGCTCGCACCTGCGCTCGTCGCACTGATCTATCGAGATGGTGCGGGTGTGCCATTTGTGACGACCTTCTTCGCTCTATTATTTTGTGGAGCGGTTTGCTGGTTTCCAAATCGACGCTATAAACATGAATTGAAAGCGCGTGATGGCTTCTTGATTGTTGTTTTATTTTGGACGGTAATAGGCAGTGCGGGGGCATTGCCGCTTTTGATCGCCGATAACCCCAATATTTCAGTAACCGATGCCTTTTTTGAATCGTTTTCAGCGTTAACGACGACAGGCGCAACTGTTATTGTTGGCCTCGATGAGCTCCCTAAAGCAATCCTATTTTACCGTCAGTTTCTGCAATGGTTTGGTGGTATGGGTATCATCGTATTAGCCGTGGCTATCCTTCCTGTTCTGGGCATTGGTGGTATGCAGTTATATCGTGCCGAAATCCCTGGCCCGGTAAAAGATAACAAAATGACTCCGCGTATTGCTGAAACGGCAAAAGCGTTGTGGTACATCTATCTCAGTTTAACCATTGCTTGTGCGGTGGCGTTTTGGCTTGCAGGAATGAGTTTCTTTGATGCCATCAGCCATAGCTTCTCAACCATTGCGATTGGCGGTTTCTCGACTCACGATGCGAGTATGGGTTATTTCAACAGCCCTGCTATCAACATGATTACGGTCGTGTTCCTTCTTATATCTGCGTGTAACTACTCATTACACTTTGCAGCGTTTGCCTCAGGTGGTGTACATCCCAAGTATTACTGGAAAGATCCTGAATTCCGGGCTTTTATTTTTATTCAAGCGGTGCTGTTTTTAGTTTGTTTCTTATTGTTGCTTAACCATAATTCTTATGACTCGTATTACGATGCCTTGGATCAGGCTTTGTTTCAAACGGTGTCTATATCTACCACTGCTGGTTTCACTACCACTGGTTTTTCTGAGTGGCCATTGTTTCTACCTGTTCTGCTTTTGTTCTCTTCTTTTATAGGGGGCTGTGCAGGTTCAACGGGCGGTGGTATGAAAGTAATCCGCATATTATTACTTACTTTACAGGGTGCTCGTGAAATGAAGCGTCTTGTTCACCCACGTGCAGTCTATACCATCAAGGTTGGCGGTTCGGCACTACCACAACGTGTTGTAGATGCTGTTTGGGGGTTCTTCTCTGCATACGCCTTGGTTTTTGTGGTTTGTATGTTGGCGCTTATTGCTACGGGGATGGATGAGCTAAGTGCTTTCTCTGCGGTAGCGGCGACATTGAATAACCTTGGCCCTGGTTTAGGTGAAGTGGCTATGCACTTCGGCGATGTGAATGACAAAGCCAAATGGGTGTTGATCGTATCTATGTTATTTGGCCGTTTAGAAATATTCACCTTATTAATTTTATTGACCCCTACGTTTTGGCGTAGTTAAGGACGACATTGTGGCAAAAGCTCTATTTTTGTATTCAAGCCGTGAAGGGCAGACCAAGAAAATCTTGAACTATATAAAAGAAGAAATGAATGAGTTCGAATGTGAGCTTCAAGATCTGCACACAATTGGTAACGTCGACTTTGCTCAATATGACAGAGTATTGATCGGTGCATCGATTCGTTACGGTCATCTTAATAAGAAACTATATCAGTTCATTGATGCGAACCTGATTCAGCTGCAATCAAACAAGGTTGCTTTCTTCTGCGTGAACTTAACAGCGCGTAAAGAAGACCAAGGTAAAGATACGCCTGAAGGTAGCGCTTACATTAAGAAGTTTCTTCTAAAGTCCCCATGGCAACCTACCTTAATCGGTGTGTTTGCTGGCGCCCTCTATTACCCTCGTTATAACTGGTTCGATAAAACCATGATTCGCTTCATTATGAATATGACAGGTGGCGAAACGGATACAACCAAGGAAGTCGAATACACAAACTGGGAAAAAGTCTCTTTATTCTCTAAGAAACTGCAAGAGATGTAAGAGAAAAGCCTACTTTTGAGACGTTTTGAGTTCTTTTTAATCGAACGAATAAAAAAATGGAAAAAACTTCAAAAAGGGCTTGCCAGTGTGATCGAAATCTCTATAATGCCACCTCGCTGACACGGGATGGCTTCGAAGCTTAGGTTTCAAAAGCGAAAACAAATCAGCAGGTCAAATTAGCCAAGCTAAACGCTTGAAAAAAGTTTTGAAAATAGTGGTTGACACTAAAA
>NZ_JAPPTM010000018.1:0-89129 GCF_027587105.1 Vibrio sp. RW | reverse complement strand
ATTATCTGTTTGATCGGCCAATTATATAAATATATTTTGTTACATAATCAAAACTGATGGCTTGATATAAAATGTCACACAAAACAATGACTTTAATGGTTCTACTTTTTTCCTCACTGTCACAGGCTTCCACCATTGAGAATGATGAACTGTTGCTTAAGGCATTGATTGAACGAGGCGTTATTTGTCCTGGCTTAACCTACGAGGACAATCATGAAGCTTTAGGTATCTACCTCAACGCGAAGCAAATGAAAGGCCGTCAGTTTGATTCAAAAAAAAGACAAGAAACAGGTAATACAAATGAGATAGCGGATACCAATAAGTTAGTTAATGCAAAAGCGTTAGTTAATACAAGCAAATCAACTAATAAACGTCAGATACCTAAAACACCAAAAGAGTGTATTAAGCCGAACTCGGACAACCGTTCCGAATAAGGCAAGTTGATTCTGATATCGACATGGAAATACAAAAAAGGAAATGTAATGAAGATAATGAGAAAAACATTGTTGGCCTCAGCAATGCTTACTCTATTTAGCGTCAGCAGTTATGCTAAAACACCGATTGATTTAGGTGTTGTTAATGAAGACAAACTGATTGAAATGCTAGTAAGACAAGGCTTAGTCGATCAAGATGCAACCGCTGTGGCAAAACACAATGCTCTTGACCGTTACTTGAAAAATAAGATCAATTCCGGTTTTAAGGGCGATGCACAATTCGGCAAAAAAGCGCTTGAGCAACGAGCGAAAATACTCAAAGCCATAGAAAAAG
The DNA here is from genome assembly GCF_027587105.1 of Vibrio sp. RW. Classification (NCBI taxonomy): domain Bacteria; kingdom Pseudomonadati; phylum Pseudomonadota; class Gammaproteobacteria; order Vibrionales; family Vibrionaceae; genus Vibrio; species Vibrio sp. RW. The sequence continues at coordinate 88,361 of NZ_JAPPTM010000018.1, read as the reverse complement.
GATCTGGCGTTAACAAAGCAAGCGTCTTTGCTTTAGAAGTCGACACCAAGCGTACCGATAAAGTGCTCGCTCTACTGGTCGACTTCCCTGATTTGAACTGGGATGACAACAAGCTGACCGAAGAACACACTCAGATGTTGTACGAGAGCTACAACCCTGAGCATTATCAAGAGTTGCTGTTTTCAAATTCTGGCTACACAGGGCCAAGTGGCGAAAATCTAATCTCTATGCGTCAGTATTACCAAAGCGAATCAGGTGATAGTTACAGCGTTGCAGGTCAAGCCGCGGGTTGGTATCGCGCCTCGAAACCTGCATCTTTCTATGGTGGTAATTCCCCGACGACCGACAACGATCTCAACGCACAAGAATTGGTTCGCGAAGCGCTGAATCAACTGGCTCAGGATCCTAGTATCAACCTAGCCGATTACGATATCGAAGATCGCTACGATTACGACGGTGACGGAAACTTCCGTGAACCCGATGGCGTGATTGATCACCTGATGGTATTTCACGCATCTGTTGGCGAAGAAGCCGGTGGTGGTGTGCTAGGCCCTGATGCAATCTGGTCTCACCGATTCAACCTAGGTCGTACACATGTGCTTGAAGGTACCTCTAGCTCGCTTCCTGACCGCTTTGGTGGCCAATACGCGGCATTTGATTACACCATTCAACCGATTGATGCGGCAGCTGGTGTTTGTGCCCATGAATATGGCCACGATTTGGGTCTACCAGACGAATACGACACTCAATACACAGGCAAGGGTGAACCTGTCTCTTATTGGTCAATCATGTCTTCGGGTAGCTGGGCTGGCAAAATTGGTGGCACACAACCAACGGCATTCAGCTCTTGGGCAAAACACTTCTTACAAAAATCGATTGGCGGTCGTTGGATTAACGATGATCAAATCTCGATTGATGACCTTGAAGACAACCCACAAGTTTATACGCTGTTCCAAACGACGGATAACAGCCGTCCGAACATGATTAAAGTGGATCTTCCTGAAAAACAAATCGAAGGTTTAAAACCGTTTGCTGGTGAGTATTCATTTCACTCTCAAAAAGGTGATGACCTGAAAAACAGCATGACTCGCAAATTGGTGATTCCAGCCGGTGATTCTGCTCTGCTTTCGTTCAAAACTTGGTATGAGATTGAAAAAGATTACGACTTTGCGCGCGTACTCATTAATGGACAAGCCATCGCAGGTAACATTACCTCAATGGACGACCCATACAACACAGGTCTCGTCCCTGCTATTGGTGGCGAGTCTGGCGGTTGGATTGATGCTGAATTCGATGTTTCACAATGGGCAGGCCAAGAAGTAGAGCTTTCGTTTGAGTACCTCACCGATGGTGGCTTGGCGATGGAAGGCTTCTATCTGGATAACCTCAGTGTGATCGTTGATGGTGAAGTCACCTCAATAGACGATGGTGAAAGCAACTCCACCTTCGCCCTTAATGGCTACAAGCTGAGTAATGGATTTCATCAAGCTCAACACTACTACCTTCTGCAATGGCGTAGCCACATGGACGTTGATGAAGGTCTAGCTAACATTAAACGTATGGGTCAACTGATCTCATTCGATCCGGGTTTGATCATTTGGTACTTAGACGAGTCACTGACTGATAACTGGGTAGGTAAGCACCCAGGCGAAGGTTGGTTAGGTGTTGTAGACGCAGACCAAAATGCCATGGTATGGGAAAACTCAGGCGAAGTTGCCCAAACTCGCTACCAAGTTCGTGATGCTGCGTTCTCACTCAAAGATCATACTCCAATGCGTCTTGTAAACAGCGACAATGATGTACTTGAAGATACCAGTTTGCTTGGCAATGCTAGCTTCTCTGACGACCAAGATTATTCGTCTCCACAAGCACCTGATTCAGGACGTATCTTGACTGAATTTGGCTTAGCCGTTGATATTGTGAATCAGAGTGACAACAACGAATACGGTGTGGTGCGCTTATCTAAAGTAAGCCAACACAACGTCACCCCTACTGCGAGCTTCGAGCTCAATGTTACTGGCCTGAACGTTTCTGCAAGCAACTTCAGCTCTGATCAAGACGGTGAGATCTCCAGTTACCTATGGGACTTTGGCAACGGCACAACAAGTAACGACGTGGCACCAACTTGGTCTTACGAGCAAGCCGGAGAATACACGGTGAATTTGACCGTTGTCGATGACAAAGGCGCCACTGATTCGTTCAGTTCTGTAGTGAGTGTTGAATCTCCGAACGCCCTACCGGAAGCAAGTGCGAAGTACATCCACTTGGGACGCTGGGTAACCATGTGGTCTACAAGTTCAGACAGCGATGGTCGTATTGTTGATACCGAATGGACGCTTCCAAATGGAAAAGTAAAACGAGGTCGCACCTTCACTTCTATCCTCCCTTCATACGGAAAGCATGAAGTAACGCTAAAGATAATCGATGACCAAGGCGCCACAGTAACAAAAACAATCGTAGTCGATTTATAAACCGTTATTACCTAAGACTTATCCATTATTATCTAAGGTTTATTTATGATTACTTAAGGTTCATCACGGCTTTCCGCAGAAAGCCGCGATGAACCTTTTGTTTACATGCGAGGCAGAAAAGCGGCGTCAAGGTGAAAGACTTTCTAGCCAACAACCCGACCCCCTCTTACACAGATTGTTTATGAATGTGAGACTTTCGAGCACTAAACGCAAACATCATAATCACCGCTAACACGAACGGGAGTACGTAAATATTTAGGTTTTGCCAGCCCGCGGTCGATTCTAACCAGCCGGATAATAGCGCGGTGACAGTGACACAACCAAATACAACAAACTCGTTAAATGCTTGAGCCTTGGCTTTGTTCTGCGACTCATAAGATTGGCTAAACAAACCCGTTGCGGCGATGAACATAAAGTTCCAACCCACGCCAAGCACAACCAAAGCCGCCCTAAAGTGCCAAATCGATACACCATGGATATTGATGGCAATACTCACCACAAATAGAACACCACCAACAAGGATCATCATACGTGATCCAAACTTCTCGATAAGCGAACCCGTAAAGAATGCCGGCACAAACATACCCAACACGTGCCACTCAATCACACCAGCGGCCTTAGTAAAGTCAAAGCCACAGCCGATCATCGCCAATGGTGTTGCGGTCATCAAAATATTCATTACGGCATAAGCAACCATCGCAGCAAACACGGCACCAATAAAGTTCGGCGCTTTAATGATCACACTGAGGGGATCGGCTTTTGGTGCTTGGCTATTAAAAGAGACTTTGGGAAACTGAATTGTTTGTAACAACGCTAAAGCTAATATGTTTAGGCCAATCAGCGACGCAAAAGCACCGATGTACAAACCATCTGCTGACCATTGCTGAGACATGATCGCTAAGTTAGGCCCAAGTACCGCCGCCAACACTCCACCAGCCATTGATATTGAAATCGCACGGTGGCGTGCATTTTCGTCACACACTTCAATTGCCGCGAAGCGATAAAGCGTACCAAAACCAATCCCAACTCCAAGCAAAAATGTGGCGAAGCAAAACAAATAGAAATGTTGCTGTGATAACGCATAAGTTGCGAGGCTTGCTCCGGTAATACCGACGACATTCCCAATACTAAAGCCTCGTTTTCGTCCTAACTTTCCTGAAATTAAAGACGCTGGAATGGTGGCAGCCATTAAACCCAAAAACTGCAGCGCAACCGGCAAAGTAATCATGCTGACACTAGGCGCAATCTGTTTGCCTATCAAGCCAATCACCGAAATCAGTAATATGTTACCTGTCATCAATAAGGCCTGACACAGTGAGAGCAGCCAAACATTTCTATTCATCTTCGTTCCTAAATATGAGCACAGTTGATCAATAAACCAAAAATTCAACAAAGTCGCAACACTTTGCTACTCATAAAATACTCCACAAAGTCACCTAACCGCTGATTCTCAGAAATTCCCTATCACTTTAGTTTTAATTGACGCTAGTTTAAGCGCTAGATTTGAAATTATCATAATTAAAGATAATAATAATTTTTTGTTATTATGGAATAAAAGGTGAGTATGATTAATCCACTTTGGCTCAATACATTTAAAACTCTGGTTGAAGTTGGTCATTTCACCCAAACCGCAGAAAAGCTGTATATGACGCAGCCTGGCGTTAGTCAACACATCAAAAAGCTTGAGCAAGCTTGTCACTGTGACTTGTTATCGAGAGAAAATAAGAGCTTCGAACTGACCGAACAAGGCCGGATTATGTATCGTTATGCGCTTAAACTAGAGAAAGACCAAGAAGACCTTTTTGAGTCTCTGAGTTTTGACAACCCGTATTCAGGACAATGTAACCTTTCGTGCTCTGGCTCTTTATCTCTGCGCCTTTATCCAAAGCTTCTTGAATTGCAGCAACAACATCGAGAATTAAGCATTCACCTAGAAGCAGCGCCAAACCAAAAGATATTAAATGATTTGCTCCAAGGCACAACCGACATCGGCATCGTTAGACACTCGCCCAACGACAGTTATTACCAAAGCCAAGTCATTGGCAAAGAAGCCTTGTGTCTTATCGTCCATCACAGTCTTGCTGATTTAGAGATGACGCCACAAGTTCTGCACGACATAGGCCTGATTGCCCATCCAGATTCAGCCCACTATCTGTCTTTGTATTTTGACCTGTGCGGAGATAAAAATCTGGCTAACATCAACGTGAATGAAATACCAAAATCTGGCTACATCAATCAGCTTCACCAGATATTGCTGCCAGTATCGAAAGGGCTTGGGTTTACGGTTTTACCTGCAGGCGCTGTGGAGCATTTTCCAGAACGCGATAAGTTGTATGTTGTCCCGCCAAAAGTAGAAGTTGAAGAAACCTTATATTTGATTCAGAAGCGAAACCGAAAGCTACCATACAGATACAACACTGTGATTGAGTTGATCAAACACAGTGTCTGTCATTCGTTCATTTCGTAGATTGACCGAAAGCCTTTAATGTTAAGAGTTACGAGGGGTAATCATAAAAGTAAAGGCTAGGTTCTTTAAGTGATATCAATTTTCATGGTTGGATACAGCAGGTTATCGACCTGAATAATACATACAGATTCTAACGCCATCGAACTCACGAATTTCAAACGGGATCTCGTAGATCGATTCCATTACTGACTTTTCAACGACTTCAGAGACCTTACCCGACTTAACTACTTGGCCTTTTTTCATCGCGACAATGTTATCTGAGTAACAAGAAGCAAAGTTGATGTCGTGAATCACGATCACTACCGCTTTATTAAACTCATGCGCTAAACGACGAAGTGTCTGCATGATTTCTACCGAGTGCTTAATATCAAGATTGTTGAGTGGCTCATCCAAGAACACATAGTCGGTATCTTGCGCCACAACCATTGCAATAAACGCCATTTGACGCTGACCGCCACTCAACTCATCTAGGTATTTGTTTTGAATATCAGTAATACCGAGGTGCTCTAACGCAGTATCAACAATTTTATTATCTTCTGCTTTTAAGCGACCTTGGGAATGAGGGAAACGACCAAAACAAACCAACTCACGAATCGTAAATCGCATGTTGATGTTGTTTGACTGTCTTAGGACAGCAAGGTGCTTTGCCAGTTCTTTGGTATCCCATTCAACCAGTAACTTATCGCCAATAATCACCTCACCAGCGTCACTTTCTGTCAAGCGACTCGCCATTGAAAGCAGCGTACTTTTACCCGCACCATTGGGGCCAATAATAGAAGTCACTTCTCCTTTCGGGAACATAGCACTGGCATCATCCACCACGAGTGATTTGCCATACTTCTTACTCAAACCTGTTAATTTAATCACTACTTACTACCTTCACTGAATTCTGGTGCGTAACAACAAAAACATAAAATACAAACCGCCAACCAAGTTAATAATCACACTCACCGTGGTTTCAAACGCCATCACTTTTTCAATAAACCATTGCCCAGACACCAACAGCACCACCGCTAACAAACTACTGGCAATGATAAGCACGCGGTGTTGATAAGAGCTGAACATCTGACGAGCTAAACTCACGGTGATCAAGCCAAAGAAAAGCACAGGCCCGACTAAGGCTGTGGATATCGCCACCATGATGGAAACAATGATTAGCGTAATTTGGGTAAGTCGCTTAGTGTTCACACCTAAACTTGTCGCATTATCGACGCCAAGCCAAAGCACATCGAGCTTAGGAGCCAGCAGCCACAGGCCAAGTACGCTCAAACCCAATGGAATAAGACTAAGGTAAACCAACTCACTTTTTACGTTGTTGAAGCTTGCAAACATCACATTCTGCAGCACTGCAAATTCGTTTGGGTCAATCAACATAGTTAAGAAATTGGAAAGGCTCGAGAATACGCTGCCACACACAATACCAATCAGCAACAGTGTAAATACGTTGTTTCGTTTACTCTTGAAGTAGAAATGAAACAACACAAATGAAAACAAGATCATCACAGTTACAGACAGTGAAAAGTTTGCGATAACGTCAATTACCCAAAAACTGGTACCACCAAACACAAACAGAAGAGACGTTTGGACCAGCATGTATAAACTGTCAAAACCCAAGATGGATGGGGTGAGAATTCGATTATTAGTAATGGTTTGGAAAACCAGTGACGACGCAGAGATAGCCACCGCCGCCAACACAATCGACAGCACTTTGGGTAGTCGTAAAGATAAGAAGAACTCGTAGTTATCCCACGTTAGCCCTTGCCCGATAAATAACGCCATCATGCCCAAAGACGCGATCGCCAGAATCGCAATTTTTACTGAATCACGCATTCGACTTGTCTCTCATGATTAGGTAGATAAAAATCAATCCACCAAAGATGCTGATTACCATTGAGATTGGGACCTCATAAGGGAAGATGACGATTCGAGCTAACAAATCACAAGCTAACACCAAGATCACGCCCCAATAGGCTGTCCAAGGCAGAATCTTCTTCATGTTATCGCCCATCATCAGCGACACGATATTCGGCACGATAAGGCCAAGGAATGGGATAACACCGACAATCATCACCACAGAAGAAGCACAGATCGCGACTAGAGCAACCCCGATAAAGACAATCTTCTGATAATTCAGACCGATGTTTTTCGCGAAGCTTTCACCGATGCTCGCTGCGCTGAACTGGCTGGCGAAGTAATAAGCCAACACACAAGCAGGTACCGCGAGATAAAGAATTTCATAGCTACCCTGCAAGACACTCGCAAAGTTCGCCATGGTCCATGCCGACATGGTTTGCACCAAGTCATACTTGTAGGCGATAAATGTCGTTAGAGACGAGACAACGTTACCATACATAATACCAATTAATGGCACCAAAACCGCATTCTTAAACTTAAGATGTTGTAAGAAACGAACCAACAACAAGGTACCGAAAACTGCAAACGCGAAAATGAAGCCTAAGTAGCTCCATTGCGCGGCATTACCCAACACCAGTATACCGACGATATACCCCAACATGGCACAGTCAATCGTGCCCATCGTGGACGGCGCGGCGAACTTATTTTGCACGATCTGCTGCATAATAAGACCAGAGACACTCAAACCCGCTCCGGCAAGCACAATCGCGAACAGTCTAGGGATCCGACTAACAATATAAATAGAATTGGCGTGTTGGTTGCCATTTAAGAAATCACTAAAATTGATTTCAGCAACCCCAACCATCAATGACGCCACACATAACACAACAAGAAATACAGCAGCTGCAATGGGTTTCAACATAGAAATAACACTAAAGGTAGGTCTCGGGTAGCCCGTATGGAAAGTGAAAAAGGGCTTATAAGAACGCTCTTATAAGCCCAAGAATCGAACTATTGGTTACTATTGAATGGTACGTTCAATGTCACCAAGCATTCTGTGGATCGCAGTTACACCGCCACCCGCCAGATACCAAGCACTTGAATCGAGGTAAACAATATTGCCCTTTTGCGCTGCTGGTGTTGCGGCTACTAATGGATTATTGAATAGCTGTTGTGCACGCCCCTCTGACTTACCAATCGCTTTTTCACGATCGAGAACGTAAAGCACTTCGGGTTTTGCATCAGCAATGTATTCGAATGAGATTAAGTTACCGTGACTTCCTTTAATTGGGGCCACTGCCGCACTCTTTGATTCAACGAAACCAAAGTCATCAAAAATGATAGAGAACCGACTGCCTTTGTTGAACATCGCAATATTATTACCATTATTCATCAACATCATTGCTGAAGTTTGTTCAGAGGCAACTTTGTCATTTACCGCAGTAATCGACGTTTGAGTCTCTTCGATAATCGCTTCAACTTCAGCCTGCTTATCAAATAGCTGACCTAGTGCACGCCAATTTTCTTGAGCGTCAGCCCAGTACTTGTCACCCTCAATAGAGAACATGATTGTCGGAGCAATTTGTGCCAATTTGTCGTAAACCTTAAGCATGCGATTTTCAGCAATGATAACGTCAGGCTTCAACATGTAGATAGCTTCAAAATCAGGTTCACTCAACGAGCCAGTATTTGCTGTTGTTTCTTTGTAAGACTCTAGGTAATCAGGCATTAGGCTATGAGGTGCACCTACTGGCTTCACACCAATTTTGTCTAACACATCCAAGCTACCAAAACCCAGAACGACAACTCGTTGTGGTATTTCAGCAAACTGAGCCGTACCCTTTACGTGTTCGACGGTGACGGTTTCAGCTTGAACGGCCATCGTGAATGATAACGCAACAGCAAGCCCGCTCAATAATTGGCGAACTGAATTGATTATTTTTTTCATGTCTCTTCCTGTGCTGTTGATACAAACCGCGACTCACTTATGAAAGTCACATGATTCATAAGTAATCTGATGCGTAAACAACAGCTAAATAACGATAACGTAAAGTTTGTTATTGAATGAGTAACAAACCAGCAACGCAAGTGATAATAATTATCAATTATATTCGCATCAAATGAGCAGCACAACAACTTTTGTATTCAAATGCGTAAAAGTGGATATTCATATCTGGTTATCTCGATTAGCAACTTGCGCCATTAGCGACAGTCATTCTCGTTGCAAAAACAACCATATCGTATAAAAAAAATAAATCAGTGAAGCATTTTCATATTTTAAAACCAATCATCAGCCATCATTATGTTCATCAATCTCCCTATAAATGGAATTCTGTATGCTGATTATTTTAGATTTAATTGAAAATAAAGTTGTAATTAAAAAAACTAGGCGTATAGTTTGTCCTCTGGCTCTGATTTAAAGAGCTGTTAATGCTAAATTCAGTCCAAGTTCCTCATAGACAGTTCTCGATTCCCTCGTTACACCATCTCTGCGTCAGCTTTCACCTAGATAGTCATTCAATAGCTTTCAAATTCGATCCCACTACCGTTCTATTCGTTATTTGCTTTTTTCTAGCAAATTAAAAATAGTTCAACGACTTAAATATAAATGTAATAAACACAAGGCACAGTTATGTCACGCAGAACAACACGACAAACACATTGGTATCAATTATCACGCGATAAAACAGTCAATAAACTAAAAGGTAATAAATGCTCACAATTAAAATAGACTTACTGAAAGAAGAACTGTCATGGATCACAGAGATTCGACAACTTAATAGCGATATACTCCACCGCCACATATTGCCAAAACTACAACACAACAGTTATCTCATCGACTTTGAGTTTAATGAACAGGACAACATCGGAACAATTGTTTCGGGCAACGGAAACACACTAGGACATTTCACACTCCTATAGCATTTCCCCAAAGATTACATATTTAGTCCCAAAATGTGACCCTCAATTCGCTCTAGCAGAACAAAGAAAATTAGAAACCTAGCCCTTTTGCATTTCACACGCGGCTCACGCTAGCTAGGTTATCGTGCTTTCATTGAAAGTCGCTTATATTGAACCTTGAATCATCAATGCGTCATTATCATTGCGTTAACGGCATCGACCTTAACTTTTGATCAAGTTTATATAAGTGTTCTGCAGCTTGCATGTGTTGAGGGTAATCACTGAACTTATCACGATTCTCCTCATTCATCTTACATGTCTCATCCACCAGCATCAGTTTCCAATACAGCTTTGTTGTATGCAGCATCGCCAGTAAAGGTTTGAACACCTCTTTTTCATAAGCTTGAATCAACTCTTCAATCAATTCATCACGCTCGTCTTCACTTGCAATTGAACCATTGGTTGCCGACAACACTTTTTGATATTTCAGATTGAGTTGCAGCTTATCCATCACCGTTTGGTTATCTTCCGCCAGTTCGATAAGCTTTGACTTAATGATGCTCAACCAATTCGCTTGGCTAAGTACCGTATCATCAATACTCGAAAAATCTTCACGGATTTGACGTTCAACGTCTTTTTGAGCCTTCTTTAAAACGGCACGCACCTTTTGAAAAGGCAGCTGATATTCCTTACTTAGCTCAATAATCAGTTTATGAAAACCACCATTTGGAAGGTGTAGGTTTTCCTTAAACGTAGCCATTGCATCTTCTTGCTGATGTGTAAGGTTAGTCATTCTCTTTCCTATTCTTTATAACTCATGGTGCTGGACCTTCGATCATACCATTATTAACCATGGTATTTCGGAAACTTAATGAGTTACATATAGAAAACATACCCTTAGGCGTCACACCTAGATTTCACCGAAGGGCCAATTCAGCTCGTTGCACCCAAAATTCTCGAACATGGTCATAAGTCAGGTTAAATACAAACGCATAAATGGTAATAAAGACAGTAACGCCGATGTCCATCAAAAATGCCTGCCATATCCCCACGTTAAGCAAGTAAGCCATCACTGGAATAGTCGCGACCAGCAGACCTGCTTCGAACAACATGACATGAAAAACACGTAATTTAAGCGAACGCTTGGATTTTTCACCCGTAAAGTAGCGATCAAAAATGCGGTTAAAACAGTAGTTCCAAATCATCGCGATGGTGGCAACAACTATCATGGTTCCTGATAAGGCATTCACATCATGATCGGTAAATATCGCTAAGCCTATAATTGAAAGCGTTACAGCCAAAACTTCAAATGATACTGAGTGAAACACTCTTTCTAACGTACTCATACATTCCTCTAAATAATCTACTAGGTGTTGGATTGGCTAGGATTATGTCATCGTAAATAATAATAGAAAGTTAACAACCATCACGAATAGTGATAGCCTGAATATTATCCCCCTATTTAGAATTGAGAGAGACACCATGTACAGTTTTGAGCAACTAAAAGTCTTCGTCACTGTGTGTGAAAGTGGGTCTTTTTCAGCGGCCGCACGCAAACTGAAACGCGCTCAGTCCGGCGTTAGCCAATCAATCGCTAACCTAGAAATCGCTATCGACCAAGAGCTGTTTAACCGAGAGAAAAACATCCCTGTTTTGACCAACACAGGTAAAGCGCTATTGCCTGTCGCTAAGTCTATTCTCGACCAACAAAAGTACTTCGATCAAAAAGTAGAATCGCTGACACAGGAAGACGAGCACGAACTGATCATTGCTGTTGATGAGAGCATCATTGATAAAAACTTCATCAAGATAATTAGCTCACTAGCCGATCAGTTCCCAATTACACACTTCGATATTATTACGACCTCAACCTTCGATGTAGAAGATCTAGTGAGACGCGGAAAAGCGCAAATAGGCATCATCTATGCGGATGGTGAACTTAAGGTGGATATGGACTTCTTCTTACTTGGCCAAGCACGATTTTTGACTGTCAGCTCCGCCACGCACGAACTCAGCCAAATGCCCGTAGTGCAAGATTCCGACTTAAAACGTTACCGCCAGTGCGTGCATCGCAGTTCGAAACAACGGGAGCTGTGGTTCACCTACGGCATTAGCTCGATGCTTTGGTATGCCAACAACCACAGAACCATCATTGATCTCGTTGAACAGGATGTTGGCTGGGCAAATGTACCTGAAATGATAGTGATGGAAGGAATTAAGAAAGGAAAACTAGTGGCTCTGCCTGTGGCGCATGAACATGGTGGCTGGCTCACGCCAGTGGGTTGTTTAGTTTCACGAAGTCACATCAATGGACCCGTGCTCACTAGCTTAATTGAAAAACTCGGGGGCTATTCACTGCAGTACAACCAGTGGCAAGCAAGCTAAAACCTTGATTGTTCGACGCGTTAATATTGTCGTTAGTTTCACTACATCACTCCATAAGAGACAACAGATACTCTGTCGCGGCTTTCGGGTCTTCGGCGTGACATATCGCTGATACTAATGCTAGCCCATGAATGCCCGTTTCAGTAAGCTGAGGGATGTTCGATTCGTTGATTCCGCCAATGCCGACGATTGGTAACTTAGTGCTATCCAACGCCATTTGAATGCCTTCGTAACCCCAGTGTTTCTTTAGGTTTGTCTTAGTCGGTGTAGCAAACAGCGCGCTGAGGCCAATGTAATCAATCGGCAAGCTATCGGCTTCTTGTAACTGTTGTTTAGTTTCAATCGATAACCCAAGAATCTTATCCGGACCAATCAACTGACGTGCTAACACTGCAGGCATATCTGATTGCCCTAAATGTAAACCATCAGCATCCACAGCCAATGCAACGTCCACCCTGTCATTAATAATCAGCGGTACACCCGTTCCGGCTAAAACCGACTTAACGGCTTTTGCACGCTCAATGAAAGCTCTTACATCTCCATGCTTTTCTCTTACTTGAACCATAGTGACGCCACCTGAGACCGCTCGTTCAACCACAAACTTAAGTGTTGCTAAATCTTGTTGGTCGTCTGTTACCAAGTAGAGTTTATAAGGATTCATAGCGTGCCTTTGGCGTTGATTTCTAAAATTGATTTTCTACTATTTTACCGACAAATCGCATAATGTGCATGCTAGTTGATACTTAATAAACTCAATTACACATGCGCCATCAAATACGCAACTCGTTGAGAGCATGCCGAAAAACCTAAACTTTTTAACTAAAGCATTACTTATTACACAAAATATTCACTTCAAGCATGCCCAGAATGCTGTTTTATGGAATACTCAGCGATGAAGGAATCAGGTAAATATAGGGATAGTTATGCGCCACCTTTCTATAGCGCTCAAGATCAAGCTGGGTTATGCCATTTGCTTGCTCTTTTTCGTCATTTCAGGCTTTGTGAGTTACAAAGGTATTCAAACCTTGTCGAATGGCTTTAGCCAATACAGTGACCTTAGCCACAAGGCGACATTGTCAGGCAACATTCAAGTAGACTTTCTTGAGATGCGTTTGGCCTCTGAACGCTACTTAGAATCATTGGATGAGCAATATGAGGCGAATTATCAATCAAGCAAACTCGCGATTGATGAGCTGCTGAACAACTTAATCCAAACGACCACCAACACCGATAGCTTATCGAGCTTGCAATTAGTACAGGACAACGTTGCGGCATTTAATTCGGCTTATGGCTCAATGAAACAGAGTCAGCACCTCATTGACCAATTGGTAAATGTAGAGATGGTCAAAAGAGAAACCAACGCACTAAAAGCCGCTCAGAGCTTGTTGTATGAGTCATACAACAACAACGATCCAAACGCGAGCTTGTACGCGGGTATGTTGATGGAGAACTTCCTCGCAGCGAAGATCACTGTGCTCAGTTACTCAAACAACAATGACCTTAAAGCCTATGAAGCCGGTAAAGATATCTTTGAATACTCACTTCCAGGAATCGAAGGTGATATTGAATCTCTTAAATCATCGCCGTATCAAAGTGAGCTAATTGAAGACTTCTCTAACCAGCGCGAAGCATATGCAAAAGGCTTTGAACAGGTTCATCAACAGATGATTGAGAACACCCAAAGAACCGCTACCCTCTCCTCAATTGGCGACAGCCTGGCTATCGCAGTGGCCGATGCTCAAAGTATTCTAGAACAGCAGAAACAAGCGCTCACGCCTGTATTGCAAGCCAGTGAAAAACGCTCGATTCAAATCATCATCTTGCTTACGGGGGTTGCTCTGGTCATTGGCATGACAAGCGCTGTGTTGGTGACTCGCTCTATTACCAAAGGCATCGCGCAGGTTAAACAGATCACCAACGAGCTTTCTCAAGGTAACCTGAATGTTGAAGTAAACATAGAGAGCAAAGACGAGATTGGAGAACTGCTGACCAATATGGAGATCACCATTGAATCTCTGCGCGATATTGTCGGCCAAGTGAACCGCTCTAGTGTACGTATTGGCGAGATGTCCGAATCACTCAATCAAGTGACCAATAACAGCTCGACCAACGCGACACAGTTGAATAGTGAAATGATCAATATCTCATCAGCCGTTGATCAATTGGCTTCCAGTACATCAGAAATTGCAGCAAGCGCTAACCACGCGTCTCAAGTTGCAAACCAAGCGACCGAGAATGTCGCGATGGGTCTAAAAGAAGTAGACAAAACGCTGCACGAAATTGGCAGTGCCGATAAGAGCATGCAGGTCAGCAGCCAGAAAGTGACCGACCTACACAAAGAGTCGATGAACATTGGCGCCATTCTTGAAGTGATTAAAGGTGTATCTGAACAAACCAACCTATTGGCATTGAACGCAGCCATTGAAGCCGCGCGTGCGGGTGAGCAAGGTCGCGGGTTCGCAGTAGTAGCAGATGAAGTAAGAACCTTAGCTAAGCGTACCCAAGATTCAGCAAGCCAGATTGATGAACTCATCACCTCACTACAACGTGGCGCTAAAGATGCCTTAGAATCCATTAAGGTTAGCCACAGCACGGTTTCAGATGCCTCAACTCAAGCGCAGCAAGCTTCTCAAAACTTGCATGTGATTAACCAACACATCCAAGATTTGAATCAGGCCAACAGCCAAATTGCAGTCTCCGTTGATGAACAAGATTGTCTGACTAAGTCACTCGGTGAAAACGCGCAAGGTGCGAATACCATTGCGCAAAGTAACCAAGAGTCAGTCAGCAGTATTTCTGGCGCAGCAAGCGACTTAACCGACGTTGCTCACCACTTAGAAAGCCAAGTGAATCGATTTAGAACCTAGCAAAACTAGCTTTAACACAGCAGACCTAGTTCTGAACCAATAATTAAAAGCCCCTAGCACATAAGTGTCGGGGCTTTTCTTTCAGTTAATAGCTATTAGTTAGAAGCTAGAAGTTAAGAGCTATCAGTTTAGAACTAGATTGAGCCTACTGAATCTTCAAGCGTTGAATCAGAGTCTCTTCGTCTAATTGATACAACTCATCGAGCACGTTCATTTGTAAACTACCCGGACCGCGTGAGTTTTCAGCAGCGATTTCACCAACCACGCCTAATACCGCCGCTGCCGCCAAACCACTTTCATCTCCAACAGCAGCAAATGCGCCCGTCAATGCCGTTAAGGTACAACCCATGCCAGTCACATACGGCATCATTGGGTGTCCATTGTTTAACGTCACAACGCTATCTTTAGTGACAACGTAATCTGTCTCACCGGAAATCACCACATTCGCACCGTATTCAGCTGCTAAGCATTTTGCGGCGTCTAATGCGGCATCACTGCTATCAAGCGCATCCACACCTTTGCTCTGCGCTTGCTCGCCCGCTAATGCGATAATCTCAGACGCGTTACCACGAATGATCAACTTGTCAGCTAAGCGTGCTATTTCACGCGAAGTCTCGGTACGCAGCGTACTTGCACCACAACCCACAGGATCAAGAACCACCACCTTGTTGTTGGCATTCGCTTGCTCAACCGCGAAACACATTCGCGGCGTCCAAACACTGTCTAGCGTGCCAATGTTAATCACCAAAGCGCCAGAGAATGACATCATCTCAGCCAGTTCTTGTTGCGAGTGCGCCATGATAGGAGAAGCACCAATCGCCAACAAAGCATTCGCCGTATTGTTCATCACGACGTAGTTGGTGATGTTCACCACCAGTGGCTTTTGCTCTCGTACTGCGCGAAGCGATTGAATGATTTGTTCAGTTAGCATGGGAAATCCTTATTCGTTAAAAGCGCTTTAAACGGCTGGTGAGCTATCAAGAGCATTCAGCCCTTGTTGCCAAAAAGCCACCTCCATACGCGTTGCCGTTTTAAAGATATGAACGATGTTCTGACCACGCTCGCTGTTGATATCAATTTCAGCAAGCAGCTGATTGAAATATTCCGCGCCCGTTTCAACGCCAGACTGGAACTCTTCTCCACCATATAGCTGTAGCCAGCTCGCGTATGGGTTGCCTTCTAATACGGTATCGCTGCTTTCCAATAGCGCTTTACCAATCACGGCATAGCCAATTGAACACGGAGCCAGTGCCGCATAAAGATCGACAAGATCACCCGTCATACCTGCGTCTAGAACGTAACGCGTGTAAGCGACTGTGCCGAAATCTTCAGGCTCGTTTTCCAAATCAGATTCCGTTAAGCCCCACTGATCACAGTACGTCACATGGTGAGAGATTTCAGAATCGAGCAAAGCATGAACACTTGGCAGCGCACGGCGCATATCAGCCAAAGTTTTAGCTTTGTAAATGGCCAATGCATAAGCGCGAGCATACTGTTTCAAAAACAGAAAATCTTGCTTCAAGTAATGCAGAAAACATGGCTGAGCGAGAGTGCCGTTTGCCAGCGTTTTCACAAAATCATGCTCAGTGTAGTCTTGCCAATCTTGCTGGCAGGCTTGGATTAAGTCTTGATATTTCATGAGATTCCTTAGTCAAAAGTCGGTACGTAATCAGCGGTTTTTGGTAGTGATTTAATAATGCCTTTGTCGAACATGAACTGCGCATAGTCATCGTAGCGCTTCATGTCCACGGCTGAAGGGCGAAGTGCAAAGCGAGTCAGCGTATCGTTCCATGCACGTTGGTTAAGTTCGTTGTTCAACGTATCTGGTGAATACGCCACAAACTCTCTCCATGACTCTTGTGGGTGGTTCACAATATAAGTGGTTGCTTGCTCAAGTGCTTTGTTGAACGCTTTGATCGCTTCATCATCGCGCTGCTTTGCGTTAGCCACAAAGATCAGCTCATCGTAAGCGGGCACACCGTGCTCTTCTGGGAAGAATGCTTTCGCTTTAAAGCCTTCAAGGGCTAGTTGGTTGGTTTCGAAGTTACGTAAGCCACCCCAGATTGCGTCTACCTTCCCCGATGCCAGTGAAGACGACAGTGCCCAACCGACATTGATGGTTTGCACATCGGTAAACGCAATATTTTCTTGCGCTAGCATGGTGCCGATCGTCGCTTCTTCGTTACCCGCAATCGAGATACCGATCTTTTTGCCTTTCAGATCCGCTAATGAATCGTTCTTGCCGTTATCCAGCACCATTAGTGTGTTTAGTGGCGTCGCGATAAGGGTTGATGCACGAACTAGAGGAAGGCCCGCTGCCACATCCATGGTTAAACTTGGTTGGTAAGTTACGGCCAAGTCGACCTTACCTGCCGCAACGAGCTTTGCTGGTGTGCTAGGGTCAGCCGGCTCTTGGATTTCAACCTCTAAACCTTGGTCAGCAAAGTAGCCACGCTCTTGAGCAATCACAATTGGGCCGTGGTTCGGGTTCACAAACCAATCCAACATCAGTGTCAGCTTCTTCTGTTCAGAATCTGCCAATGCATGACCTGAAACTAGCGAAGCAAGCAGTGCCACTGCACCTACCAATTTGGTATTTTTCATAGTTAACCTTTCCTTTTGAATATTATTATTGTGTTTGTCGATCTAATTCTTAACGAGGTGTTATTTAGATAAATCGCCTTGAGCGAAGCTTTATTAAACAAAGAGTTATTGAGCGAACCATCACTGGTTCTCCCAAGGTATAGCTTTTTTAAGTAATTTGTCTGTGATGAAGTAGAGCGAGATAGACAGCACCGCCAAGATAAACAAGGCCGCAAACATCTCATCAATGATCATGCGCGCATTGGCTTGCAACATTAAGTAACCAAGCCCTTCACTCGAACCCACCCACTCACCGACAACGGCGCCAATTGGGGCAATAACCACAGCCACACGAATACCAGATGCTAATGTTGGCAGCGCAGCAGGCAGTTGGATGTGACGAAGCAGTTGCCATTTCGATGCGCCCATCGTCTTGGCGAGATCAAGATAACCTGTCGGTGTATTACGCAGGCCGTCATAGCAACAGGTCGTCACGGGGAAGAAGATAATGATCGCCGCCATCACGACTTTTGAGGCGATGCCATAGCCCAGCCACAGCATCAACACTGGCGCGATCGCAAACACGGGGATCGCTTGGCTAGCGATTAAGATAGGCAACAGCCAACGTTTTAGCGGTTCGAACATCAACATCTGCAGAGCGAAAAACAGCCCCATGGATAAACCGAGCAATAGACCAAGTAAGATCTCCTGCGCAGTCACCCAAGTGTGCTTGAGTAACACATCATAGCGTTCGATTAGTTTAATAAAGACTTCTGCAGGCGCTGGCAGAATGAAGCTCGGCATCTCGAAGATAACCACCACCATCTGCCATAAACCAAGAATCACAGCACTGCTGATAAGCAACCGCATAACGGGACTCATCTGCCGAGGGTGAGCAAGTTTGGTTTGTGTCTCGGTTGAACTTTCTACCCCTGAGCTTTGCACTGCTACGTTTTCTATCTTTGAGCTAGCCACAGCTTCACTTTGCGTTAGATCATTCATAGTCACGCTCCAACTGCTCTAAAATCGCTTGTTGTAACTCAGCACATTTACCGTCTAACATTCTTGGTGTCGCTGTATTAGGCACAGATAATGACTGGGCACTCGCAGGTGTACCTTGCAGCACATACAAGTTATCCGCCAAACGCACCGCTTCTTGTGGATCATGCGTTATCAACACAACGGTTTTATCTCTTAACAGCTCACACGCTAAGCTTTGTAGCTTATGCCTTGTTACCGCATCCAGCGCAGAGAAAGGTTCATCCATCAGCACGACGGGCTTGTCTTGCATTAAAGTTCGAGCCAAAGCAACACGTTGACGCATACCACCAGACAATTGATCCGGCATGGCATTCGCGTAATCAGCCAAACCAACCGAAGCCAGCAACTCCAGTGCTTGGTTGGTTTGAGATTGTTTATTGGATGCTTGGCTTTGATGCTTGGCTGCGGGATTTTGAAAACGATGACTCAGGCACACATTGTCGATAACCGACAACCATGGCAGTAACAAATCTTGCTGCGCCATGTAAGCAATGCGATCCGTTAAAGGCAGGTCATCGGACGTTTCCAATGTGCCGTGCCAATCTACCTTGTCGTCTAGTAAACCTGCGAGATAACGCAACACGGTAGTTTTCCCGCAGCCACTTCGCCCAAGCAACACCGTCCACTTACCCGCGTTTAAACTAAGTGACAGCCCCGACAAGGTGGCGTGCTCACTATCGCGGTAGCGCAAGGTCGCGTTGCTGAGTTGAACACCAATCCTATTAGCGGACATTACCGTGCCCAACGAAAAAGTGATGTACAGGGCCGTGGCCTTCACCGACTTGAAGTTCATCAGCATGAGCAATAGCGTGAGAAATATATTGTTTTCCTAGTTCGACAGCTTTCTCAAGCGTGTTGTCTTGAGCCAAGAAAGAAGCAATCGCAGAGGAGAGCGTGCACCCCGTGCCATGAGTGTTCTGGGTAGGAAAACGCTTCGCACTAATCAGGGCCGATGTGGTTGGCAAAATCAATAGATCGTTACTGTTCTCATCCTTCTCTAAGTGGCCGCCTTTGAGAAGAACGGCTTTGGCACCCAGTGCGCGTAGGTCTTCAATCATGCCCTGCATTTCAGCTTCGCTTTTAGGCACGGCTTTCCCTGTCAGGGCCGCGCCTTCTGGCAAGTTAGGCGTAATGATGTCAGCCAGCGGAATCAGCTCTTGCTTTAATGTACTAATGGCAGAGGTTGCTAGCAGCAAGTCACCGCTGGTTGCCACCATTACAGGGTCAATGACGAGGTACTTGGGTTGGTACTGTTTGATTTTGTCCGCGACAACTTTGATGATTTGCGAATCAGCCAACATGCCGACTTTTACCGCCACTATATTAAGATCAGTAAAGACAGCATCTAATTGACTTGTTACGTGGTCGAGCGGGATAGGAAAAATGGCAGATACGCCTTGGGTGTTCTGAGAAGTGATAGCGGTAATCACAGAACAAGCAAAACTACCGGTTGCAGACATGGCTTTGATGTCTGCCTGAATACCTGCGCCGCCGCCGCTGTCAGAGCCCGCGATGGTTAAAACAATTGGAGTGTTTGATCGAATCGAACTGTCAATAGGGATCTGACAAGTTGAGGCTCTTGGAGTTAAAACTGGTGGAATAGAACTGTGTGTCATTGTCGCTCCTACTATCTTGCAAGACGTAGGAGAACCAACACTGACCGGAGGAAATGCCGCATTAAACTCATGAAAGCTTTCATGGATGCAGACGTAGATCGAGTGCTTATAGTTCCCTACGCCAGTGTTAACTGAATCAGGTTCAACGGGTCTCGAATAACGATCTCAGCAAACACCAATTAAGGTATATGCCCCCCGACTATTAATAGCGATAGTAACAGCACTCTTGCAACTGAGATACTCCTTTTATTCAATTATAAGAATCACGCATGAATAAAATTCAACTAAGTCATATTTAACAATGCGTTAGATTCGCTTTGGCGTCGTTGTGACTGAAGAAATAAGCACAGCACGATCAAAACCATACCTAACCATCCCGTAAATGGAATAAGTTCACCCACAATACACACGGCGAGTACTGCGGCAACAACGGGTTCAAGCAAGGTAATCAAATTGGCACTACTCGCAGTCACATGTCGTAAGCCATAGGCAAAAGCGATGTAACCCAAGCACTGAGGAATTAACGTCAAGTAACCCATGACCAAGCTATTGATGTTTGATGCGAATAAGTTATCTCCAGTAAACCAGAGTGTTGGTAGCAGCAACATTGCACCTAAGCCAAAAATGCTGCCCATTGCTGCTTGAGACTCAATATCCTTGTCTATCAGAGCTTTTGTCGCCCACGAATAAATGGCGTAACACAAACCTGCAACCAAGCCTAAAGCTATGCCTAATAACTTCAAATCATCACCGGACTTGCTCACCGATGCCGACTCTGAAAACACCAGCAACCCGATCCCAATCACACCTATAGCAAAGCTAGTAAGCCAACGTTTGGTGATGTTATTATTTTTGCTGATAAGACACTCTAAGAGAGCAGAAAAGAACGGCGCAGTAGCAATCGAAACGACGGTACCAATCGCTACGCCTGATAATTTCATTGAAGAATAGAAAGCTAAAGGATAAACCGCCAAAGCCAAAGCGCTCACTGCCAACAGCTTCTTGTTCTGCAAAAGTTTGTCGAAAGCGAATAGGATTTTTCGATACGCCAAGCCCGCTTGCATTAGGCCACCGACGCCCATAGAGAAAGCACCAATCGCTAATGGACTGAGATCAGGCGCAAAGCTTGCGGCAGTGCCTGTTGTCCCCCACAAGACAGAAGCAAACAAGATGGCTAAAGTGCCCATTTGGAATTCGTTAACGCGATTGATGGCGAGATTCATTGCTATTACCCAGTTTATTTTCATTTCGGAAATAGATAATAGTGAATAAGCTAAGTAATTAGTTTGCTAAAAGGACGCTATTGTTGTTTCGAAAGACTCTCTTTCATCGAACCTAAAAACGCTCTTGGAGACATTCCAAAGTGCTGAGAGAAGCGGCGACTGAACGCAGAAATGTCACTATATCCGACGTTTTCTGCAACCAATTGAACCGGTAAATCGGTATGGCTTAACAAGGCTTGCGCTTTCTCCATACGATATCGAGTGATGTATTTAAGCGCGCTGATACCAAGGCACTCTTTGAAGCGTTTCTTAAACTGAGTGGGGCTCAAGCACGCCGTTTCTGCCAGCTGTGAAATAGATAGTTGTTGAGCGTAATTATCCGCAATGAGCCTTTGCACCGCACGGATTCTTGGGTCAATGCTCTTGCTCACTTGTTGTTGCTCTAACAGCAATGAAAATACATCCAAAATTGATGATTCAATACCACTGTCTACTTGATGCTCCAACTGCTTCTCAACAAACAGTAAGAAGCTCATCAAAGGCGGTGTAATCGCAAATACAGAGAGTTCTTGATCTAACAAGTGCTGAGGCAACACGGTCATATCAGCAACAATAAACCGCGCTGCTTCATTCGCTTTAAACGCGTGAGCTGTGGTTACCGGAATTACCACGCACTCGCCGACCGCCACTTTACCGACATAACCAACCATTTCAATGCTAATACTCCCCTGAATAGGCAGCACCAACTGATGGTAGCCATCATGAGCATGAGTATTGAATTGCTTGGTGTAAGATCGAATGCTTAAGCTAGATTTCATGAGCAACGCCGGAATTCAGTTTTTGAGAGCAAGAGTGTTAATGAAAAACTACATGATTTAAGAGAGGGAGTCACATCGAGCTGGAATTAGTTTGTCCTATCCCCAGCTCTAGCCTGCTGTTTGGATCAAAAAAGCCGTCTAAGTACTGATACTCAAACGGCTTTTTACACAAGTCTAATTAGCGTTGCCAAGAACAGTTAACCGAATCAACTAACGCTCATTAACTAAAGAACTCATTCACACTCGATTATTTTTGAAGTTGCTCTTTAGCGGCTTCAACCTTAGAAAAGTCTAGGCCAAGCTCTTCAACGGCTTCTTTGATTAGCGCAGGGTTTTGCATTACCTGACCCATCAGCATTTGAAGCTTATCTTGTGGTAAACCAAGTTGGCTGATTGTCGCCATTGCTGCAAGAGGGTTCTCGGTCAACGTTTTGAATAACTCGCTGATCTGCTCGTCGCTAATATTATTCTCTTTCAACATTGCTAAAATCGGGTTCATTTTTTTGCCTTTGAAACACTAAATTAAGTAGAAGCACAGCATACCATCTAGCTGTGCTCGATTGTACTAGCAACTTATGCTTTGCCTACTGTGAAGTAACGCTAAGCCTATCGAGATTCTAATGGGTAAGAACGGTAACTCCACATCCCGTAGGTTCTTAGAGCGTCACGATAAATACCTAACAGTTCACCACTGCTTGCTTTCTTAAGGCTTTCTAACGGCTTGTCTGGGTAAGCAACCGTATCAAAGGTGATTCCTTGAGGGCCAGTTTGCCAGCTCGCAATTTCAAACAAGGTTTGACCACGACGAACATGGCTCGCCGAGCTAATAATGGTCGCATGTTTAATATTATGGCGAGCAAGCGCATAGCTACTGAACAAGGCATTACCTACCGTGCTAGTCGCATAGTTCTCTTCAATGATACGGTCTTTATTCACCCCTTTCGAGATAAGCCAATTCGCCATCAACTTGCCTTCTGTCTTATGGTTCTTAGGCACGCCACCCGTTAACACGATCATCGCGTCTGGGTTGGCTTTAGACATTGCCAGTGTCGTTTCAAGACGCTCAATCAAGATCTCATGCATAGAGCCATCTGGGTTCAGCGCGTAACCCAAAGTAACAATCGCACCGTGATCGCTCAATAGGCCTTTAGCCGCCGATTTTTTCAACGGTGTTTCTAGTACGCGATCGATCGTAGCAAAGATACGTTTGATGTCTTCGGCTTTGCCTTTGTTCAGGCTCTCAAGCTTCTGCATATGCTTATTAGATTCACTGTCATTGCCATCAAATCTTTGCCAAACCGCAAGGTACGCATGCAAGTCAACATCGTCTGGCGCAACTGTCAGTGCTTGCTCAAATAGCTCAATGGCTCGCTCTGCATTCTTATTGTAGATCTGAGCGTTCGCTGCCGAGATCAGCAAGTCAGTACGGTAAGGCTCAAGTTTGTAGGCTTCTAACAATCGGTTGGTCACAATTTCCATGTTGCTTGGCATTTTAGCCGTGAAGCCCGCGTGAGAAATTCTTGCCGGAGACTTAAACGCCTGCAACGCATCAAGAAGCAATTGGTCGACAACTTGTCGCTTAGTCACCAACTGCGCGTAATCGGCAGAAGCCTGTACTGCGCCATCGTTAGCAGCAAAAGAATAAGGTGTTGCGCCAAAGGCTAGCATGCCACCAAGAGCGAGGGCGATAATGTTCTTTTTCATGGAAAGATCCTGTGTCGTTTTAAGTGTTCACATCAGATTTGCTCCCCAATGTAAGCCCCTAGTATTAAAAAACCGTGAAGCACCAATCAAAAACCCAAACTCCGCATAAAACAACGAATCGAAGAAGCAGCTTTAAGGTCATTTTTTCAACAAGTTAACAACCAACACACTAGATAATTCTATGCTGATTCACGTTTAGATAACGAAGTTATTGCGACATAGAGGCTGAATGCGAATCGGCGTATTTTGAAGTCACTCAAAATCAATTGTTGAACGATCGTTCAAGCGGTGTTTTAATGAATGACCAATACAAGGAGTTATCCCATGCTTAAGTTCTATTTTCACCAAACACCCAACCCAATGAAGATCGCTCTGTTTCTAGAAGAGACAGGCCTAGATTTTGAACTGGTTCCTGTCGATACCTTAAAAGGCGAGCAACACACGCCGGAATATCGTTTGATTAACCCGAACGGCAAAACACCTGCGATTGAAGATGATGGACAACGTGTATTCGACTCTAACGCTATCCTTCTTTACCTATCAGAGAAAACTGGCAAGCTAGCGGGACAACCAGAAGACAGAGCAGAACTTCTATCTTGGATGATGTTCATCGCGAGCGGCCTTGGTCCATACTCTGGCCAATCGGTACACTTCCGTCATGCAGCCCCAGCAGGCTTAGATTACGCTGTGAACCGTTACCTACGTGAAGCACAACGTCACTACGAAGTGTTAGAAAAGCATATGGAAGGTCGTGAATTTATCGTCGGAAATGAGTACACCATTGTCGATGTCGCGGCATGGGGTTGGATTGATAAAGCACCGTTCGTGCTTGGTGAAGAAGGCCTAGATCCTTACCCGAACTTGAAGCGCTGGTTTAACGCAATCAACACTCGCCCAGCTGCACTGCGTGCGCGTGAAACCGGCAAAGACGTTGAATTTAAAACCGAACGTGATGAAGAAGCGAAACGAGCACTGTTTCCTTCGAATTATGCGAAGTAGAAGAGAGCTGAGAGTTAACACTTTCCGAAATGATGGTTAAAACCCCAAACATAAAGAGCCGCTAAAAAGCGGCTCTTTCTATTCAAATCATATTGAAAAGTCACGACTTGATATTTTTGAGGATTGATACGCAGTTTCGATATTCGTAATTATCCACTTCTCTCAAACACATTTCTGGATAAAAGTTTGCTAGCGACATTGCAAATTAACAATTTATGAATAACTAAAGGTATAGAAACCTTCTTAATGAAATGTCCAGTATTATTGGTACAGACTAATCCAATGGCTTCTAGCCGATTTGACACGACAGCGCCTTAAAAATACAATACATATACGTTTTGTATATTAAGTGTATATCAATGGGTATTGTTAAAATTTCAGAAGAACTGCATGAAGAACTTCGTAAAGCAAGTTCGGTCATGTCACGTTCAATCAATTCGCAAGCAGAGTTTTGGATCAAAATGGGTATGTTAGCCGAGCTACATCCTCAGCTTTCATTTAATCAAATCATGACTAATCTAATGCAATCTGCGAATGTTTCGGCTACAAACATTTCAACACCTGAAGAGCATTATGATGCATAGTCAAGTAATGATTAAATCCGAAGAAGATATCTCTTTGATGCGAGAATCAGGTAAGTTACTTGCGCAGGCTTTTAAGATGCTTGACGAATACGTCCAACCTGGCATCTCTACGATGGATATTAACAATAAAGTTGAACAGTATATTGTTAATGAACTCAACGCTCGCCCTGCAAGCAAAGGACAGTATGATTATCAATATGTATTAAATTCATCGATAAATGAAGTAGTGTGCCACGGAGTACCTAAACAGACTGAGATTTTAAAAAATGCTGACATTATCAACCTAGATATTACTCTAGAAAAGAACGGATTCATTGCAGATTCAAGCAAAATGTATGTCATGCCTTCAGCCTCACCGCTTGCTATTCAATTGGTAAAAACAACTTATAACGCTATGTGGGAAGGCATTAAGAACGTAAAACCTGGAGCAAAACTTGGTGACATTGGTCATGCAATACAAAGACATGCAGAATCCCATGGATACAGTATTGTAAGAGAGTATTGTGGACATGGAATAGGTCGTGAAATGCATGAAGAACCACAGGTGCTTCATTACGGTCATCCAAATAGTGGACTCACATTAAAAGAGGGAATGATATTCACTATTGAACCAATGGTGAATCAGGGTACCGCGAAGATAAAAACCAAAAAAGATGGTTGGACGGTCGTTACTAGAGATAAAAAACTCTCTGCACAATCGGAACATACCGTATTGGTCACTCGTACAGGTTATGAGGTTCTCACGCTGAGAGAAGACGAGAAGCTGCCAACGATGTGATGGTTGACCGTGAAACTTTCGGTCAAAACTAATGTAGCAATTCATAAGAAATAATAATTCAATTTGGACACACGCCAACCATCTATAACTATGCCTCAAATCGTTTTGGGTCAATAATGTGTTTGCAAGTCCCAAACAAAAAAGAGCCGCAAAAGCGGCTCTTGATTTTCAAACTATTGTAGAAACAACCATAAAGTGATAATAACGAATCAATTAAAATCATAGACTTAATCGAAAAACAACCATATCTTGATATCACACAAAACAACCATAAGTTGATATTTTTGTGAATCGAGTATTTCAGAAAAAATACTGTAGTAAGAAAATTACTTTCAGCATTCTGGTGCAAACACCTCATCAATCCGCATTCGAGGTGCTTAATCCTTTATCTAAACGGTAACAGCGCTAGCAAGGTTTTGGACAGAAGTGAGTTTGAGTTTTTGCTTAAATTGGCTAAACACAAATAACCTCAAGTATGGAAAACAATATAACTCAATCTCCATACTTATTTGTACAAATCCACGAACATAACAGACTTAATGCTTTAGCCTTTCAATCAGTACCTGCTGATACTCAGGCAATTTTGAACTAGAAACCGATTGAAATGCCAATGGTGTTAAATAGGTCATTCCTGCATGCAACGCACTCGCTTTCATTGACAAAAAAACATCTTCTAATTTAACGCCTATCCTGCCTGATTCACCGTAGGTACTTGCCCCTCCAGCGGCGGTTGTAACCAATAGCATTTCTTTACCTTGCCACGAGCCCGGTCCTACGCTACCCCAAACATCGTTCATGTAAGCTTTCATCATTGGTGTAATGTTGAACCAATGAGTAGGAAACATAAACACGATGCGATCATGCTGCCTGGTTAACTCACGCTCTTTTTGTGCATCGATAGCGCGGGTATCAAAACCGTAAATGGACTCTAAATTTCTGACCGTTACCCCTTCAACACTTTCGGCTGCTTGTTGCATGCCCCTTGTCATAACAGATCGTTCTGGGTAAGGGTGCGAAACAATGACCAACGTTTTTACATCGGTTTCATGCATTGGTTCATCTGCATATACAGCACTGATACATGCTAGCCATAAGATCTGGCAAGCCGCCAAAAACCACATCAGATTATTTGCTACCTTCCTTTTCATTCCACTATATTCCTACTTTCTAATTAGTTTTTATCTAGGACTGAATCCAAAACAGTTTTTGCATTATTAGCAACACCTTCACCACAATATTTTTTAATGACCATTATGAATTCATTTAGCTCATCAACTGTCACATTATTATTCATGCTGATGTTGTAATGAGCGGCTAATTGACTGTTCACTCCTGGTATATTTGCTAAGGTAGCAATTGTTGCGATTTCGCGTTGTTTCCAAGTCAACACATCACGGGCAAAAATGTCACCGAATAAATGTGATTTCAGGTATTCATCTATTTGTGGCGCGAAATCAAATAGCGCTCCTTTCACTTCAACGCCGATGAGCTTAGTTTGGTTTTCTGCACCAAACTCTAAGCTAGTTTTATCTGTGGGTAATTGTGACGATTCCGGTCCATCCACATCTTCAATACCTTTACTCTCTCTCTTCGAGAACCTGCATAAATGCTGCAAGCGCATTTAAACTGCGCGGAAAGCCTGCATAAGCATACAGTTGTCCAAGCACTTCTTTGGTTTCATTGATGGTGAGACCAGCTTCTAATCCGTCGTTTAAACTCACCTTTAACTTATCTATTTCCCCACTTGCCGCAAATGCAGCAATAGGAATAATCGCTTTATCTTTGCTATCGAAACCTTCTGAAGCTATTGCTGTATTCATAAAAAACACTCCTAATAAATTTGCCAGAAAAATAAGAAATTTATTGGTATATTTTTCTATATTAAACATTTCACTCTCCTTTGTTTCCTTTCGATATCCATAAATAATTGCTTTGTACAGACTATTACTCGAAAACCTCAATGGTTACCTTCATTGAGTCGCCCGATATTAAGCGAGATACGTCTCCGTCTATCTTGCCAAGATTTATCAGACCAGATGCGTAGCCAAAATTTTTGTAAAAAACAACCAAATTACCCCAAGGTGCATAGTAAGAAATATCTCCTACTTTCGAACTCACGCCCGCTGGCGCGCCTTCCTTAGTTAATTTTGAAGGTAAGTACGCTATTTTTTCGGTATTTGCGTAATCTTCCAGTTCTAACGTTAGTGGCAATTGTGCGATAAAATCCTGTGTGCTTGGGCTGTCATTTAACGTTGCAGTGACAGTCCGATCATCAAATACAAAACGAATTTGCATGGTTCTTTCCCCGTAAATAGAGTCACTCTCGGTCACGTTGTTAGAAGCGGTGCAGTGTTGACTGATAAATAACAAGGGTAAGACTAAAAGTGTGGATAAAACGGTATTACGCCAGTATTCCAATTGCATATATGTCACTATCCTTAACTCTGTCTAAATCTAAGCAAGCTCTAGTAAGCCAATAACAACCCGAAGCCGATAAACCATAGTTGCAGTGACCACGCATTAAACTTGCGCCCAAATGATAGAAACCGTTAGCCTAATGCTTGCTAATGCTTGCCTAATATTCCAAACTACAATATGTAGGTCACAAGAAGCTAAGGTATACCCTGCAAACCAACAATTATTCGTTATGCAATGAGTTACTTTTCATTGAGATGTGCTTTCACTCATTACTAGTATTGAATTTACTGAGCAAAAGCCAGACATACTCATCATGAATAAATTGCCTAATAATCTTCATAAAAAAGAATTAGCTGTTATAACTGAACTAGCCCAACCCTTTAGTTGCCAGTGGAGTAACAATGAACGATTTGCACGACATGAATACGGCAGCAGCAGTCCTTGCTGAAAAAATCCAAAAGTGGACGGGAGATGCCACTCAATTTGATACCGAGATCCCCGGGCTTAAATTGAGCCGTTGGACAACGCCTACACAACCGACTAGTTACAGCCATAAACCGAGTATCTGTCTTATTGCGCAAGGTAAGAAACGCGTATTGCTCGGCGGAGATAGCTTCACCTATGACACGAACCATTTCCTGATCTCATCGGTCAACTTACCGATCACTGCCAACATTGTAGAAGCCACTGAAGAAGCACCCTATCTTGGGCTGATCATGGAACTGGATTTACAAGAGATTTCTCAGCTTATTGTCGATAGCGAGCTTTCTTTTAATTCCAGCAAAGAAGCGCAAAAAGGTATTGCCGTCGGTGAGCTTTCTGCCTATCTACAGGATGCATTTATCCGTCTGATGGCTCTACTCGATGAACCAGAAAACATTAAAATCCTCGCTCCGGTGATTAAGCGAGAAATTTTCTATCGACTACTGATGACAGAGCAAGGTGCAAGGTTAAACCAAATCGTGACAACGGGCAGTCACAGCCACCAAATTGCCAAAGCGATTGATTGGCTAAAGAACAACTTTGTAAAGCCGTTAAGCGTTGGAGACCTCGCAGCGTATAGTGGCATGAGTAAGTCTGCGTTCTACACCCATTTTCGCTCAATGACTTCAATGACGCCGCTCCAGTTTCAGAAGAAGTTGCGATTAAGTGAAGCACGCCGCTTGATGTTGACAGAGAACTTAGATGCGATGGCGACAACATTTAAAGTGGGTTATGAAAGCCCTTCTCAGTTCAGCCGTGAATACAGCCGCCTGTTTGGCGCGCCGCCGTCAAAAGACATTAAGACTCTAAGACAAGCTAATACCGCGTAAGTTTGTTGTCCTCCGGCGACTGAAAACCGGAGTCACCCTCTCGCCAAGAACATCAAATTGTGCAATAAAAATCAAACTCCAAGTCATCCCCCCAAACCTCAAAAAACACAAAAGTTAATTAAATTCAATAAATTATAAATACTGGCATTTTAAATCACCCTACAGTTATAAATTGCGATCTTTATGAATTGGAATAATAGGCAAGACTCAGCGACAATCTGACATTCACTAAAACCCTATATCTTTCTAAAATTACCGTCATATTAAACACGTTTGCGATTCAGTTTGTGAGCGAAAGTAAACGCCTTGTGACTTCAAGTCTCTAAACTATAAGTCATAAGTTCTGACACCTTAGAAGGATGTGACCATGCAATTAGATTTCTCATACTACAACCCGACAACAATCCACTTCGGTAAAGAGTCGCTATCCAAATTGGACGATGAACTGCCAAACTATGGCAATACTGTTTTGCTTGTATACGGTCGTAACGCAATTAAATCGAACGGTATTTACGATAAAGTAATGGCTAGCCTGTCTACTGCTGGTAAAAAAGTCGTCGAATTATCAGGTGTGATGCCAAACCCGACTTACGACAAAATGATGGAAGGTGTTGAACTTGTTCGTGCGCACAAAGTAGACCTTATTCTTGCTGTAGGTGGCGGTTCAGTGGTTGACTGCGCGAAAGGCATCTCGGTGTCAGCGCATTGTGAAGGTCAAGACCCATTCCAGAAATACTGGGTAGATTTTCAAGACCTAGAAAATGATGTGGTTCCAGTTGCTTCAATCCTGACCATGGTTGGCACAGGTTCTGAAATGAATGGTGGTTCGGTAATCACTCACGAAGAAACTAAGTACAAAGCAGGTCGCGTGTTCCCACCAATGGCATACCCTAAGTTCTCTATTCTGAACCCTGAGTACACATTTACTGTCTCTCAATACCAGATGGTAAGCGGCGTGTTCGATACCATGTCGCACCTTATGGAGCAATACTTCTCAGACCAAGGTGCCAACACGACAGATTACCTAATTGAAAGCCTACTTAAATCTTCAATTGACAACTTACGTGTGGCTCTGAAAACACCAGATGACTACGAAGCACGCAGTAACATCATGTGGAATGCAACCTTGGCATTGAACACCATCACTGGTTTGTCTAAAACTCAAGATTGGCAAGTACACATGATTGAGCACCAAGTTGGCGCTTACACAGACTGTGCTCACGGCATGGGGCTAGCCGCTGTATCACTGCCGTACTACCGTTTGATCTACAAGTTCGGTTTAGATAAGTTTGTTCGTTTTGCTACTCAAGTATGGGGTGTATCGACAGAAGGTAAGACAAAAGAGCAAATCGCGCTTGAAGGTATTGATGCGCTAGAAGTATTTACTAAAGAGAGCGGTATCGTCACCTCTTTAGAAGAGCTAGGTGCGACGAAAGAGATGCTACCGAAGATCGCTGAATCAACCATCATCATCGGCAATGGCTACAAAAAGCTGACAAATGAAGAAGTTCTGAACATTCTAGAAGAATGTTTCTAGTTAAATCGTTTCTAACGAAATAGGCTCAAACATTAAAACTCAAAGTGAGCACGACAGCTCGCTTTCTCTTTTCCTCTCAGAGTGAATCTGAATCAGCGCTATAGAGGTTTTCTACTATGGAATATACAACCTTAAGTAATAATCTAGAGATGCCGATGGTCGGTTTCGGTGTTTTTCAAGTAACAGATAAAGACGAATGTAAGCAATCAGTTCTCAGCGCTATCCGTACTGGCTACCGTCTTATCGATACTGCGGCCGTCTATGGCAATGAAGATGCCGTTGGCGACGCTGTACGTGAAGCGATTGCAGAAGGTATTTGTACCCGCGAAGAGCTATTCATCACCTCAAAACTGTGGGTTCAAGACATGGAAAATTACGATGCAGCTTACGCGGGTATCGAAGCCTCACTTGAAAAGTCTGGTTTAGAGTATTTCGATTTGTATCTGCTACACCAAGCGATGGGCGATTACTTTAGTGCTTGGCGTGCGATGGAAGATGCTTATGAGGAAGGAAAGTTAAAAGCAATTGGCGTATCAAACTTCTACGCTCATGTCTTAGCAAACTTCTGCGAAACCGTCAAAGTTAAGCCAATGGTCAACCAAGTTGAACTACACCCTTACTTTGCTCAGCCTGCTGCCCTTGAAACCATGAAACAATATAATGTTCAGCCCGAAGCATGGGCTCCGCTAGGTGGTGGTCGTCACAAACCTTTCGAAGACGAAATGTTAACCGGTATTGCTAATGCGCACGGTAAATCGATCGCGCAGGTGATTTTACGTTGGAACTTACAGCGTGGTGTTACTGTGATTCCAAAATCGGTCAAACAAGCGCGTATTGAAGAGAACTTCGATGTGTGGGATTTCACTCTTTCAGGTGAAGAGATGGATAAAATCAATAGTCTTGATTTGGGCTACGTCAGTGAATCAGTGAAACACTTTAACCCTGAGTTTGTGCGCGGTTGTCTGGGTGTGAAAATTCACGACTAGTAATGGCGAATATAATCATTCCGTCATATTTGAGCTGACCTGTTTTCATTAGTCGCCACTACCCAATAAAACCAATGCCAATCATTTCGTTTACAATGAGTGGCATGGGTATAAGCCGTTCATAACTTTCTCTTGAACGGCTCTTTTTTTTCTTAAATGTACTTTAAATTTCAACGAACTTAGCCAATTGTTAAGCGCATGAAAATCTCTTGCTTATGCTAAGTGTTCTTTAAAGAACCCTTCTATTTTGTCAAAAGGAATCACATCCACCTGATCATAAAGATCGGTATGGGTTGCGTCAGGAATAATCATCAGTTCCTTCGGCTCTGCAGCTGCTTCATAGGCCGTTTCACTGAAGTAGCGAGAGTGTGCCTTCTCACCATGGATAAGCAGCATCGGACGCGGCGATATTTCTGCAATGTAAGTTAAGATTGGCATGTTCATAAACGATAAGGGCGTTGTAATCGTCCATGAAGCATTGGAGTTAATTGCTCTTGGGTGGAAGCCGCGTTGCGGATCTTTATAGTAAGCGGCATATTCAACAACAAATTGCGGTTCACCGCCCTGCAGCTCAAGTGAGACAGGACCGTAAGCAGGTTTACCACTTTCTGCGTCTTTCCAACGTTGTTGTCCCAGCTGCTCGAGACCCTGCGTGCGTTGTTCAAGCGTAACACTGTCGTTATAGCCTTTGGACATAACACGAGTCATATCATACATTGTGCTGGCAACAACCGCTTTAACACGCTTGTCTATTGCTACCGCATTTAATGCCATGCCGCCCCAGCCACAAATACCGATCACACCAATACGCTCGCGATCAACGTTTGACTGTAAACTGATAAAGTCGACTGCCGCACTGAAATCTTCAGTATTGATATCTGGAGAAGCAACATTACGTGGTTCTCCACCGCTTTCACCAGTGTATGACGGGTCAAACGCCAGCGTAACAAATCCGCGTTCAGCCATTGTCTGTGCATAAAGACCAGATGACTGTTCTTTTACTGCACCAAAAGGACCACTAAGAACAATTGCCGCGAGTTTGCCAGAGCTGTTTTTTGGCTGATATAGGTCAGCCGCAAGCGTAATTCCGTAACGGTTTTTGAAGGTAACTTTTTTATGGTCAACTTTATTGCTTTTAGCGAAAGTCTTATCCCAGCTATTACCCAGTTCTAAATTCGAGCTTGCAACAGCCTGACCTCCTGTAAGTGCGCCAACGCTTAAGGCAACAGCGCCTGCACCAGCCATTTTCATTGCATTTCGGCGACTCGCGTCAGGCAAGTCCTGGCTGGTGACTGTATCGTTGTGTTTGTTCATCAGGTTTCTCCTAATCATTCTGCTAATCTTGTCAGCTCAGTATCGACGTTTGCTTTAATCAGCCCTCGTCATGCTGAGACAACTCTGTTAGCTTGAGAACGCACATCAAATGAGAGAACGGCTCTCTCAGCGACGCTTCTTCTGCTATCTATAATGCGTCAAGTCACCAACTTTTCGTTATCCGATTCCTACTGATTTCTTGCACAATTTTCCAAGACTCTAGCTAAAAAATAGAAAACTCATTTTTATCGGCCATCCAAATCCAGACACTGTCAAAACCTAAAAACCCTTTATCTACTGATATTGTTGAAGAAGAATGTTCAGAGCAACAGTTTCAAGCACTCTATTCCTTATTGTGCTTTCTATTAATATTAATTGCCTAATTTTGTATTTGCGCTTCCAGCAAAGACGAACATAACGATTAGACATTTTCTGGCAAGATTTACGGAAGATCGTGCAACGGTATAAACGACTATCCCCATTACAATTAACCTAACGGTTACTCTGACCGTCACTCTGTTACTTCGTCACACGACTTTGGCTTAGTTGTTCTAGGTTGTCGTAAGGATATTCCGGTGTACAAAAACGTTAATCGCTTTTCTTTTGTGGGAGCTTCACTGTCTCTGATGGTGACCTACGTTACTTCTGCGGTACCCATTCCGCTTTATGGTACTTACCAGCTTGAAGACCACGTGAGTTACCTGGAGTTGTCTTTAAGTTCGGTGTCTACTTCATCGGGGCAGTCACCGCGCTACTAAAGCCAAGCTTCACGCTACCTCCTTCTGCTAAGAAAGCATATCCGCTGGCGGCTTGCACATTTGTGTGTACGTGGGCGTTAGGTGGATTTTTCCAGGCATTTGGACCTGCCATGGCGAGAGAGCAATTACACTCCCAAAGTGCGGTAGCGGCTGCATTAGTATTTGCTTCTATCATGGCACCAAGCGTTATTGGCGCTTCTATCGCAGGCCGAATGACGCCATCGAATGCTCAGTTCACTAGTATGCTTTCATTTACGGTGTTTGTCGGGTGCATCTTGTTAGCCCTGCACCAAGGCTTGCTCAGCGCGTTCCTTGTTGCCAGCATCTGTGCAGGGATTGCTCAGGGACTCGTGTTAACAGGCAGTATTGGGAGAATGGTTTCCGGGTTACAGCCGCAAGAACGTGCGAATGTTTTTTCGGTAATTTACGCCACTTCCTATATTGGTGCGGCAATACCCACGTTTATTTCGGGACAGTTATCAGAGCAGTTTAGTCTGTTACAAATTGCCAGCGGCTACGGAGCCTTAGCACTCTTTGGCTCAATCGTCTTGCTGTTAAGCCGTGCTACACGTAATCAGAAAGAGACGATGCGCGAAACGCCTTAGCGATAATGCAGCAAGTGCAAGTATCGATCTAAAAAGCGAGCGGAATACCGCTCGCTTTGTTTTGATAAGTAACTGAACTTAGTATAAACGCCGATTAGATTACTGAATGTACGCCCCACCACATACAGGGTTGTATGTGCCTGTAATGTGAGAACTTGCTTCACTCGCCAGGTAACGTACGGTGTTTGCTACATCTTCAGGCGTTGCTACACGTTGAGTTGGCGTAAACGATCGGATCATCTCTTTGAATTCAGCAGGCGCATCTTTCGTCGCGTCCGTTTCAACTAAGCCTGGAGCCACGATGTTAGAAGTGATACCCAGTGGACCAAGCTCTTGAGCCAGGTATTTACTAAAACTGTCTAGTGCACCTTTCGCTGTGCCGTGAGCAATAAAGTTTGGCGCAGGCACTTCAGACAACGTGCTGGAAATAAACACTAAACGGCCGAATTGTTTTTCTTTCATTCGTTGCGCGGCCAGGTGAGCACTCTGGTATGCCGCGTGCATTTCATCATTCAATTTTTGTGCAAATTCATCCCAGCTCTGTTCGATGAATGGTTTAGCGGTAAAGTTCATGTTGGCATTAGAAACCAGAACATCAACACCACCGTGCTCGTCCACTTGTGCAAACATCGCTTCAAGTTGTGCATCATCACGTACATCCGCCTGAACCGCGAAAGCTTCGCCACCTTTACTGCGGATCTCTTCTGCTAGTTGCTCTGCTACTGTTGAGCTGTTTACATAGTTAATAAAGACACGGTAACCGTCTTCAGATAACGCTTTTGAAGTTGCTGCGCCAATACCACGCGCACCACCAGTAACTAGTGCATTACGTTTAGTCATGTTACTTCCTTATGATTTTTTGAAGGTTAGATTGTGGCAGCGTCTAGTCTATGTGGCTGCCTCACATTACTTAATTAATGCTTTTATCGATTCAGCTGTCTTAAACTGGTAATCACTTTCGATAAATTTTGTTTACTTGCTTGCAGCTCAGCATCGTCAATGCCCTGCTGAGCGTCCTGTAAAACACTCGCAGCAATTTCTTCACACTGTTCAACAACACCTAGGGACTTTTCTGTCAGCATGACAATTTTGCTGCGACTATCATGGGGAGAACGTTGGCGATCAATCCAGCCACGTTTTTCTAAGCCATCGATTGAACGACTGACACTGGATTTCTCCAAATACAATAATTCACAGATCTGACTTTGAGTCATTGCCTCACTGTTTTTCAAAACCAGAATAACGCCCCACTGTTCTGCGGTCATATCGATGCCCGCATCTTTAAAGCGTAACGTTAGTAGTCGATTAAAAAGTCGGCTGGCTAAACCTGTTAAATGGCCAAGAGACTGTTGATGGCTGTAGTTCTTCACTCTTATCTCAATCGTGTCTTTTAATAATAGTTGTATACACAACTATGTGGTTGGTTGTCAATGATCCGTTACCACTCCAAAATCTAATCTATAAAAACTAACGCACAACGAAGTGAACAACTGCTGAGACCTGAGCGATATCGACACTTTACTGTTATGACAAAATCTAATTCATTAGGAAGTTGAACAAGTGTGATGTTATGCAATCGCAACTCAGAATGAGGCAAAGCTGAGTCAGCATAAAACCATGTACTAGATGCAAAAGTAGACTTACTAACTCAAATACAGAAACTTGATTTGCCTAACCCCAATATCGCATTCGACGCCATTGGAGGCAAAGCAGGAACTGAGCTGATTCTTACCGTCAGCGATAATGGGCGGTATATCAACTATGGAACGCTTTCTCTGGAGTTTTATGAGCCTCGCTTCTTTGAGTACATGAAGAACCAGAACATTGACTTCATTACATTTTTCTTACGCTACTGGGAGAACTCGGTTGGTAAAGGTGTCAGGCGCGAAAAGTTTTCGATGATGCTAGACCATTTCATCACCAATAAAATACAACTAGATGTTGAACGCTGTATTCCATTGGAACAAGTTCAATCTGCTATCGAGTTAATCGAGTCTAAATCAACGACCTTACATGGAAAAATCATATTGACCCCGATGTAGTGGGTTCTGGCGAGTCATGAGAAAAAGTATTGAATAGTCGTCAGTGTTGTTTACCTTTGAGTATTTACTTTAAACGAAAATGGGGCAATAATGTGTTGGGTGAACATCTAACATTGAAACAACTCATACACCTTGTTTTACCCACCTTTAGCAAGGAATTTGATCGGTTATGTAGGCTGCATATCAAAAATTCCTTTATAAGCCCCAAACAAAAAAGAGCCGCTAAAAAGCGGCTCTTGATTTTCAAACTATTCGAAGTCGTTCAGATTACTCTTTACCGAATACGTTGTTCTCTTGCTCTTGTACACGGATGAAAGTCGTACGCTTAGTTAGCTCTTTAAGCTTTGCTGCGCCTACGTATGTACAAGTTGAACGTACACCACCAAGGATGTCAGAAATTGTGTAATGCACAGAACCACGGTATGGAAGTAAAACAGTTTTACCTTCCGCAGCACGGTATTTAGCAACACCACCTGAGTGCTTGTCCATAGCCGACTGTGAAGACATGCCGTAGAACTTCATGTATTGCTTACCGTCTTGCTCTACTACTTCACCGCCTGACTCAGAGTGACCAGCTAGCATGCCGCCTAGCATTACGAAGTCAGCGCCGCCGCCGAACGCTTTAGATACGTCACCCGCACATGAACAGCCACCGTCACCGATGATCATGCCACCAAGGCCGTGTGCCGCGTCGCCACATTCGATGATTGCAGAAAGTTGAGGGTAACCTACACCTGTTTTAACACGAGTAGTACAAACCGAGCCAGGGCCGATACCAACCTTAACGATGTCTGCGCCCGCTAAGATTAGCTCTTCAACCATGTCACCTGTTACCACGTTACCGGCAGAGATAACTTTAGTTGGGAATTCAGCACGTACTTTTTGCACGTAATCAACCAGGTGCTCCGAGTAGCCGTTAGCGATATCAATACAGATAAATACGAAGTCTTCGCTAAGCGCCATGATCTTCTTAACTTTCTCAAACTCAGCTTCAGATGTACCCGTTGAAACAAATACATTGTTCAGTGTTTTCTTGTCTGCTGTTTTAGCGAACTCAGCCCACTGCTCTACTGTGTAGTGCTTGTGTACCGCAGTCATCACACCGTGCTCTGCTAGAGCAGCTGCCATTTCAAAGCTTGCTACCGAATCCATGTTCGCAGCAATTACTGGAGTACCAGACCATTGACGACCGCTATGCTTGAATGTAAAATCGCGGGTTAATTCAACTTGAGAACGGCTTTTAAGGGTAGAACGCTTCGGACGGAAGAGTACATCTTTGAAACCTAACTTAAGTTCTTGTTCGATACGCATGGTGTTTTCCTTGATTCATAAAATGATGTGTCTCTCGCGAAATGCGTAGTAAAACCGTTGGCAGACGAGTTTACTTTTCTTCGGACACAAAAAAACCGGAGCGTTGGCAGACGCTCCGGTTTTCAGCATTATAGGTCGTGATTTAGTAACAGCAAGTCTGATATTTCACTTTTTTTTATGCTATCCTCTCAAAGATTCCATATCTGGTAAAAACCCTCAGTTACACCTTGCTACTAAATCCTTACTAATTAATAACTTAGCGAACCTCTAACGCAAACGCTGTCGGTTTATTGCGCAATCGTTTTCTCCCTTTTTAGCTCAATCCCTCTATCACTAAGCAAATATGTGAAGAAAATGCCTCTAAATCACATAAAACTTATACTTTTCTCCAACAAAAAATGTCTTTTTTCTTAAATAAATTCGACTTTTTTCCAAGTTTTCTTCGTTTGCGAGCAAATTCGGCAATCTCATGACCTTACATTTAGCACCAGTTTGGAAACACACCCGAAGCATAGACATCAAAAAAATGGCTAAGGTGAGAACCTTAACCATTTTATTCGATGTTCGGAGCGCTCTTTTAAAGCTATTGAATAATCGAGCTAGAAAATGTGTTAGCCCTTTTGAGACATCAAGGCTTCTGCTGTCGCATCTTGAATAGACAAGAACA
This sequence comes from Vibrio sp. RW, assembly GCF_027587105.1. Taxonomy (NCBI): domain Bacteria; kingdom Pseudomonadati; phylum Pseudomonadota; class Gammaproteobacteria; order Vibrionales; family Vibrionaceae; genus Vibrio; species Vibrio sp. RW. The sequence goes on along the minus strand of NZ_JAPPTM010000018.1, from coordinate 49,119 downwards.
ATGAGGTGACTTGGCCTGTTGGCGAACGCATCGGGTTCAGTGTCACGTTCTGATACATAAAATCAGCTTGTTGAGTTACTGGCCTAACATTACGACACTTAAACAGATAAGGCCTTTGTTGCCATGTAATGAAGCTACGGCAGCCTAAATCGTAGACTGGCTTGGTTTTCATCCTAAACCACTCTTCTGGGATTTCAGGAAACAGTTCAAAGATCGACTTACCGATCGCGTCATGCGATTGCTTACCACTATGGTGCGTCATGAAGCCATTCCAAACTTGTACCTGAAAGTCACGGTTAATGACCACCAGCCCCATATCGACGTTTTGAACCATGTCCACCATCCAGTGGAACTGTTCAAATTCAGCAGGAAGATTCAGCATATTAAAACTCCTCCATTAAGTAGGCCAATTTGTTGTCTAGAAGAGGCAGGGATTCGTCCACGAACATAAACAGAAGGTCGCAACGAATGGAAGTACCATCAATGTTATAGCTGACTTCAAAAGTCATGGTCTTCTTAAACGAGCCACTGGTATTTTCGATGATAGAATCAATTGAGATGTGTTGCCCTAGCAGAACAGGCGAGCTCTGGAAAAAACGAACTTCTGATTGCTCCCCTAACCCATTCAAGAACGAGCCAACAAGGATATTCGACACGTCCATCAGCAGTTCTAACTCTTCAAGCTGTTCGCTGTCTGTTGGTACCTTCATGAGCTTTTTAAGGTCGCTCACGCTGGAATCGCTCAACAAGACTAATGCCTCGCCTGCGATGCCTTCTCCGCTAAAGCCTTGGCAAACACCCGATACTTGGTCGTTGTCTGCTAGGTCACGAAGTGCCATATGCAATTCACTCACTTCGAAGATGTTCACGTTCGGCAATGGTAAGTGCACAAATACATTAAAGTGACGCGCCAATGCATCGGCCGCACGGCCTATCGCAACGTTAGCCACTTCCATGTAGATATCGCGTCTACGCAGTATTGGCAGCTCTAGAGCGGTAGGCGTCACCAACTGAGGCTGTTTTGGTGGCTCAACATGCTCACGTAAAATCGCTTTTAACGCTTCTTTATCAATCGGCTTTTGCAAAAACGCTTTAGCACCAAGGTCCATGACCTTCTGCTGCGCTTTTGGTTGTATGTCACCAGAAACCACCACAACAGGCGTGGTATCACCTAAACGTTGCATCTCTTCCAATGTGCCATAGCCATCTAATTCCGGCATGGTGAGGTCAAGAAACATTAGTTTAAACTGGTTTTGAGCTAACTCTTCAAGTGCATTAAGCCCATGAACAGCAAAAGTTATATCTGCATTTAGAGAACTAGGCAGTGATCGAGCCATCTGCTTCCTTGCTAACGCAGAATCATCACATATAAGAACTGGGAACGACATAAATGCACCACCGACAAATTAAAGCTAATTCGAACGAGTGTAACAGATCATTATGGTATCAGGTACGGGGTGAATGGATTTATGTGTAGATTATTAATAAGAATGATAAAACAGGCGGGTGAGCTATTATCTTGTATTATTCTTTATGTAAATCAATATGCTACAAAGATAATAACAATTATTATTAATCAACTAACTGCACTATTTTATGGAGTAATAGCACTAATTCTATTAAATGATGGCGTTAATAATAACTTGAATAAATGAGTATATTAAGGCTCGGTTTACTCGTGCATTTATCGCTTTGTATGCCTAATGTAAGAGATGCTCACAAATGTAAGAGATGAGCCAATACCTCAAGATTAAAGCATAAGAACTAAAGCAAAAGCATTAACGAAAAAAGCTAGAACTGATAGGTAGGCCATAGAATCAGCAAGGCAAAACGGATGATTACGGCAAAAACCAATAACGCGATACCGAGTCGGTACCATTTGTATTCCGCAATATTCATTGGGATACGCTTGTAGAACATCGTAATCACGCCTTTCCAATCGCTACTGCGTCTTCCGTACTGCATTATGCTCGTTAAAACAAACAGTGCGCCAAGCACTAGCATCCCTTTTTCAGCCCAGAACAATCCAACTTCCATTTGTGTAATCCTTGATAAAACGTTGAGCAACTCAAATCATTCTAGTCACCTTTGTTCGATGTTTCTGTAAGACCAAGGTCTATATTACGAGATTCACAGTTCAGGTTTTATAGTGAAAGGTTTATAGCTCAAGGTTGATGGTTAGAGGCTAGCAGAATAAGCCACTCACGAATAAGCATGATTCGATAGTTCCGGAGAATTGCTGTTCTTTTGAATGACACGCATCAATTGGATAAGCAGCAGAATACCTGTCACACCCAAGCCAACGCCGATTCCGCCCCAGATACCTGCCAATTCAAATTTTGGCATCAAATACCAAGCGGCAGGCAGGCCAAATACCCAGTAACCGATAGCAGTCATCACCGTTGGCATGGAGACAATCTTCATCCCTCTGAGCAAGTTAATCGCCAACAGTTGCCAAGCATCAACAATAAAGCACAACGCCACGACCCAGATAACCGAAGCCAATAGCGACGTCATTGCGCCAGTGCCATCATTTAGCTTAAAGATAGAAGCAATCATTTCCGGCCATAGAATGAACACAACAGACAAGACCACACTCAATACCGACACCAGTATAAAGCTTTGAATCGAGGTTCTTTTAATACCTTCGTAGTTACCCGCACCAAAATCACGGCCAACCAAAATAGCGGCAGCTTGTGAAAAGCCGAAGTTGAAGTTCCAAGTAAAGCTTAAACATTGAAGTAAGATTTGGTGTAGAGCTAACGAAGCAATACTGATAGTACCCGCCATTAAAGTGCCACCGTATATCAAGCCATGCTCAAGCAAGGCCGCCAAGCCGATAGGTAAACCCATTAACAACAAAGGGCTCATCAGCTTGATGGAGTACTCTTCGGTATTGAGCCAAGGGGCGAACTGTTTGAACTCATCACGTTTAAACACCCAAACCGTATATCCAACCATCACGATAAATGCCGCGATAGCCGTGCCTAAGCCCAAGCCTGTTAAGCCCATATCAAGTTGGAACGTAAGGAAGTAGCTGACTGGTACATTCAAAATCACAGTGATAATCGACATCACCAGAATAGAACGCACATTACCAAACGCACTGGTTAAGCCACGCAGCACCAATAAGATAAGCGAAGGCAACATCACCCATTTTAGAGCGTGTACATATTCCATCGCTAAGGTGATCACTTCTTGAGGTTGTTTCGCCGCTTCCAACACAAGTGGCGCAAACCAGAAGCTCGCCATTAAGGTCACGCTGAGCACGAATGCCAACATGGTTGCACCTTTCACCGCTAGCCTGATTTGTGTATTGCCAAACTCTGGGCGAGCGACACGCTGACCATAAGCAATTGCGATCAGGTTTGCGACACAACCGACTGTGCTGCTCGCAATAATGAAGATGAAGAAGTAGATAGAGGCACCTAAGCCACCAGCCGCAAGCGCTGACACGCTGATTCGCGACATCATCCAAACATCAGTAAGGACTAAAGCCATGGATATCAGCTGTGAAATGATCAAAGGGAATGCAAGAGTGAGTATTTTTTTCATGAGCGCCTCAGTTAATTTCGCCCAAAATACGATCGATGGGGCTGGCGTTCAATTGATAAATTTGCGACTCTAGCATTCCAAAAACTCATACGAATGAATTATGACCCCATATCCTAGCTTGCCATCCTCCCATAATGGCTTAAAAGCCTTCGAAGCGGCTGCAAGGCTGATGAGCTTTACGTTGGCTGCTGATGAGCTTAACGTGACACAGAGTGCGATCAGCCGTCAGATCAAACAGCTTGAAGATGAGCTGAACGCATCGCTAATCATTCGTAAACATCGAGCGATTGAATTAACGGTACAAGGCCATGATTTGTATGTTGCTTTGCGTGAAAGTTACGGAAATATCGAATCGGTTATCGCTTCTTGGAGTGAACCTAAACAGAAACGTATTGTGATCAAAGCAACCCTGAGTTTCGCTACGCGCGTGTTGATCTCTAAGGTACGTGAATTAAACGAGCGTTACCCTGATTACGAGATCGTGATAGTTCCTGTGATTGAAGAGGATGAAGCGATCAACAGCAGCGAATACGACTTGTTGATCTTCCATACGCGATTCAAAAAACGCTATGACAACGCGCCTGACATCACCTTCTTGCGTGAAGAGTTCATGGCCCCCGTCTGCTCCACAAACTTAACTCATTCCGCCAGTTCAACAAATAAAGACACCGACCTCGATTCGATCTTAACCATGCCGCGGCTGCACCCGACCTTAGATCATCATGATTGGAAAGTATGGCTGGCCGACGTCGAGTTCCCCCCGAACAAGCCAGTCAGAAATACCAGCTTCTTATCTTTGGATATGGCACTCAGCGCTTGCTTATCCGGTGAAGGCGTGACGGTCACGGATCTGCTTTTAGTTTTGCAGGATCTACAACGCGGTTTCTTGTACTGCCCGAAGAACGCAAAGATCCAGAACAGTGCTTGGACCTATTTCATCCACCAACGCACTCACTCGCCTGTGATTAATGATCTCATTGATTGGCTTAAAATAGAGACAGAGAAAGAGATCGAATTGTTGAAAGCGCTATCCCATCAAAATCATTGGTCTGGTGTTATCTGCGATCAACAGTGACGGTAAGCCTTAAGCCCAGATATAAATAAGCCGCAGAACTTACTGCGGCATATGCTATCTATCAATCGTGTTTCGCTTTATTGAGCAAGCACTAAAGCTTAAACATACGCGCACTACGTGGTGGTAAGTTGAAGGTGTGATAACGAGAAGTCACGGTTTCTGTCGCGCTGCTCAATACGTCTTTATATTGAACATGCCAATTGAACTCATGTTGGTAAGTATCAACTGTCACGCCACGCGTTTCACCACATTTATTAATACCAACTATGCCTTCTTTACCACGCTTGAACAACAAAGTGCACTGATCGCTCAAAATCATCGTCATTGATTTGCCTTGCATTGCATTATGGAAGCTCAACATGTTTTTCATTGTCGAACTGTTCCACACATTGCCCCAACGACCGTTATCCTTGTCTTCAGAATCAGGAAGATCATCGCTGTAGATCAGCGGCGTCCCACCATCTTTACCAAGAATGTAAGCGTAAGCAAGCTGCTCATCTTGTGGGTCCATAATTTGGTAACGGAAGCCGTCGTTGGTTGGAATGTCATGTGTGATCGCGAAGGTGATCGAACGGTTGTCATCGAGTGCTTGGCCGTACGCTTTTGGATCATGCAGCTGGTTCATACCGCCGCTCATTGAGAACGCTGATCGAATCGATGCAAACAACGGGAAATCGTACGCGGAATGGTTAGTATTGTTTAAGTAAGGCGCTAAGAAAGACTCATAACCGCTGTTCCCTGCTCCACCACTGGTAATCACCTCACCAAACACATGCATGTTCGCGGTGATTTCAGACATAAACACTTGGTCGATTTGGTACTGACTCATGTGCTTCACTGCATCAATTCGGAAACCTTTGATGCCCATGTCCTTTAACGCTTTCAGGTATAAACGCTGTTGTGACACTACCCAGTTGTTTGGGTCTAGATCTGGAAGACCCACATCACCATCGGCACCACACAAACGCCAGTATTGAACATGACCCGGATCGTTCCAATCTGAAATACAGCCTGCGGCATGGAAATCGTTAGCCGAGACAAAACCTTGCCCTAAGTTGCCAAACAGAGTCTGGTCGGCATAGTAACTTGAACGGCTGGCATAATCGTTTAGCACTTCAGTGCCAGGGTAATCCAAGTCACTTCGCTTCCAGCTTTCATTCGCCATGTGGTTGAGTACAACATCAGCGTAAACATCAACACCTACGCCTTTAAGTGCGGTGATCATTGCGGCTAAATCTTGTTTGTTCCCCAAAGGAGAGTCAATAGTACGCAGATCTTGTGGTTGGTAACGCGCCCACCATTGGCTGCCGCTGGATTTCATTGCCGGAGCAACCAGTACCTTCTTGTAGCCAGCTTGGGCAATTTGATTGGCATTGGCTGTTACGTCTGAGTACTTCCAGTTGAAAGCATGAAGGATGCTGTCGGCATATGTGGCTGAACTAAAAGAGCAAAGTGCGAGCGTGGATATGAGTAGGGTATTTATTGGTTTCATAGAACATATCTCTCATTATAGATTCACAGAAATAATATGAATGGCAGAGACAATGAAAACGGCGGATAAATCAGAGTTGAATTAGCGTCACCTTCTGTTGAGGGGGATTTTATAAAACTGAGCTGTAACCGATATTATGTAGGATAAAAGCAAACCGTGCTGAAATGAGAATTAATTGAATTAAGTTACGGGAACCAGACAAAGCCTTTGGTCGGCTCTCCAAAACTACGTTATGATTCCACTTCCCTCAACCGATTGATATTTTTATGCCTTCTTTCTCTTTTTCACTGATCCCTGTCGGGGTTAGGTTCATGCTCCTCTCCGCTTTTGGATTCGCACTAATGTCGGCTTGTGTAAAGTACATCAGCAGCTATGGCATACCTGTATTTGAAATTGTCGCGGCTAGGGCTTTGGTGTCTTTGATCATCAGTTATATCGATGTGAAACGAAAAGGCATTTCGGTTTGGGGTCACAACAAACCACTGCTTTTCCTGCGTGGTGCTGTCGGTACGGCTGCGCTGATGTGCGTTTACTATGCGGTGACGACACTGCCGCTCGCAGAAGCTGCTATCTTACAATACGTCCATCCAATATTTACCGCGTTGCTCGCTGTGTTATTCCTGAAAGAACGCGTCCAGAAATCAACGATGATCTGCATTGCATTCTGTCTAGTAGGATTACTGGTGATGGTTCAGCCAAGCATAAACACTGGCGCGAGCAGTGAGTTACCCCTGTTCAGCATTCTGGTGGCATTATGCGGTGCGTTTGGTAGCTCGATTGCGTATGTGATTGTGAGAAAGCTTAGCCAAACGGAAGACAGCTCTGTGATCATCTTCTATTTCCCACTGGTTGCCCTGCCAATATCCACAGCCTTGATTTGGAGCGACTTTGTATGGCCCAGTTTATTTTTAACCGTGATGCTGGTTCTCGTCGGGGTTTTCACACAAATAGGTCAATATGGTTTAACCAAGGCGATGCAAACCCAAGCTGCGGGTAAAGCGTCGGCTTACTCATACATTCAGATCGTATTTTCTGCACTATTAGGTGTTTGGATCTTCAATGAAATCCCATCGGTTTGGACGTACTTAGGTGGTGGCCTCATCGTAACAGGCGCGCTAATTAATGTGTTTGGCAAACAGTTGCTGACGCCCCTTAAAGCGAAAGACCAAAAGCTAGGCATGAAGTAATTCCCTACCTTTAAGCCAAGTTTAAAAAAGGGCATTGCGGAATAATCCACACTGCCCTTTTCTGTAAGTCTTTCCTAGCACTCTTTCTTAGACGTTTATTTCGAACAAACTAGCTCTAGCAAACCAACTCGATGAACGACTTTTATTACGTGGCATTGCGTAGTTTGGGGTCATCACTCAGATATTCAACAAATTCAATTTCAAAGCCAGCCGGATCCACAAAATAGACGTTTTTACGATAAGGTTCTTCGGCGCCGGGTTTGGCGATTGGGAAGCCCGCATCAATAAGGCGCTCAATCACGCTATTGATGTTATGTGTCACATAAGCAAAGTGCGCGAGGCCAACCGAGTGCCCTGCCAAATCTCTGTTTTCCCCTTCACCGTGATCACTCAGTGCAATATATTGATATTCGTCACCAAAATGCAGCCAGTTACGTGGCTTACCTGACCATTCGCCTTTTCCTTCATCACGGACGTACCAGTGTGGAAACGCCGCTTTGTAGAAAGTCAGCATTTCAGGGATGTCCTTAACGACTAAATTCACATGTTCAAGTTGGATCATTCTTCTCTCCTTAAAGTATTCTCGTAAGCAACGTTGCATATCCTAATACCTAAAGTTAAGTTGAGGTAAAGAGCTAATTTGTATTTATTTTGAGAGCGTTTTAATTCACAAATTATGTAATAGGCTCAACGAACCATAAGGTAACGATGTCCAAACCCGTAATCACTCAAATGAGCATCTAGAAAAAAACGAGCCACTTGGGCTCGTTTTGCATTCCTTTCTATAACATTTCGGCTCTAACCTAAGAAACCGCCAGTCTGATGCTGCCATAACTTGGCATAAACACCATTCAGTTCGAGGAGCTCTTGGTGTGAGCCTTGTTCGATAACTTGTCCTTGGTCCATAACAATTAAACGATCTAAAGCAGCAATGGTTGATAGTCGGTGGGCAATCGCAATTACCGTTTTACCTTCCATTAACGCATCAAGGTTTTCTTGTATTGCTGATTCAACTTCCGAGTCCAATGCCGACGTTGCTTCGTCCATAATCAAGATAGGAGCATTTTTAAGAAGCACTCGCGCAATGGCAACACGTTGACGTTGTCCACCCGAAAGCTTAACCCCACGCTCACCTACTTCTACGTCATACGCTTTATTGCCATTTTCATCTTTCAACTCTTGGATAAAGTCATGAGCATGCGCTTGTTTCGCTGCAGCAATCACGTCGTCCATACTAGCTGCAGGGTCGCCGTAAAGAATATTCTCTTTGATTGAGCGATGCAGTAATGAAGTGTCTTGAGTGATCATGCCAATATGTTTACGCAACGACTCTTGTTCAACTTGAGAAATATCTTGTCCGTCAATACGAATATGACCACTGTTAACATCATAGAAACGCAATAATAAATTAACCAAGGTCGATTTACCTGAGCCAGAACGACCAACAATACCAACCTTCTCTCCTGGCTTGATATTCAGTTCAAGATCGTTAAATACCGATTTCTCTTCATTGTAGTTAAAGTGAACCTTATTAAACTCAATTGCACCTTGTTTAATTTCTAGTGATTTTGCATTTTTAACATCTTTAATTTCAACATCATTAGAAATAGTATTCATACCATCGACAACTGTGCCGATATTTTCAAATAATGAGCTCACTTCCCACATGATCCATTTCGACATGCCTTGAACTCGAAGGGCTATACTAACACCCACCGCTATCGCCCCTATCGTTACGCTGGCGTCTAGCCACAACATGATAGAAGTAGCGGCAATTGAAATAAGTAATAGGTAGTTAATTGCGTCCACGCTCAATAATAAACATGTCACCATTCGCATTTGGCGATAAACGGTTTTCAAAAAGCCTTTCATGCTGCTTTCAGCGTAATCGAGTTCACGTTGAGAATGTGCAAAGAGCTTAACTGTCGAAATATTCGTATAAGAATCAACAATACGGCCCGTCATGATAGAGCGAGCATCCGCTTGCACTGTCGCTATTTGTTTCATTTTCGGAATAAAGTAGAGTTGAATAAAAATATACAGTACTAACCAAATAAGAATTGGCAGCATTAAAATGAGGTCAGACTCACCCATCATCCAAATCATTGAGATGAAATAAACTGAAATATACACCAATACATCAAGAAGTTTCATCACGGTTTCGCGTACTGCTAATGCACTTTGCATAACCTTGGTAGCGACACGTCCAGCAAAATCTCGTTGAAAAAAGCCAACGGCTTGCTTCAACAAATAACGGTGAATTAGCCAACGAATTGACATTGGATAGTTACCTAGCAGCGACTGGTGCATGATCATCGAATGGAAAAAGCCCAACGTTGGCATAATCACAACGACAAGGATCAACATATTCTTGATGCTGTCTCCTTGATCTTGCCAAAATGTTTCTCTGTCTTGATTGGCTAATATATCAACCAGCTCCCCTAGGTATCGCAATAAAGCCACTTCTGAAATAGCGATCAATGCACTTAGAATCGCCATTAGTACCAAAGGCACTTCAAAACCTCGGGTATAAAAACGACAAAAACCAAATAAACTTTTTGGCGGTTTTTCGGTCTCGTGTGATGGAAATGGCTTCGTAAGGTTTTCAAACCAATTAAACATAAGTAGTAATACCTGTCTTGTGCTATCGGGGGACGGGGTCGCCATTATCAAGATTTCTTCAGACTTGTGTAGCTTTTTTTTGAATCTATCAATAGATGCGCAAACATATCAATTTGTAATTGAAAAACTAAAAAACAGTCATTAGCGCTTAGCCGATATGTAAACACCTACAATTATCAAATATTGATCACGCAATAATTTTTCAAATTGTCACCTTAATGTGATCTAGATCTAATTATGATTATTATCAACTAGGTATACTCGCAACAAAAATGAGAACCATTATCACTACTCTTTGCATTAAAAGAGCGAGTAACCAATCAGTACAGTGGAAAAATAATGACCATCCTAAAACCAAAAACGCTTAGCCTTGCTGTTAAGCGAAGCCTAGTCGTGGGCTCAATTCTTTTACTTCCGACTCAATTTGCTTTTGCGACAGGCACTTCAATAGAAGAAGTAGAAACGATCACCGTGACAGCTCAAGCATTGAAAGTAGAAACCCCTGCAAAAGAAACACCTAAATCCATTTCAATCATATCTGAAGATGAATTGCGTGTTCGAGCACCACAAAAACTGGATGAAGCACTGCGCTATACATCAGGTGTAACTGCACAGCCATACGGCGCTGACAATGACACTGATTGGTTCAAAATTCGTGGTTTTGATGCTGCAACTTACCTAGATGGTAATCGTCTGTTTCGAGATGGTTATTACACATGGTTAGTCGAACCATACGGCCTAGAAAGTGTTGAGGTGATTAAAGGCCCTTCTGCTGTACTTTATGGTGAATCAGCACCTGGCGGCTTAGTTAATGCTGTTCAAAAGAAACCAACTTTCGCACCTCAAGGCGAAGTTAAGATCGAGGTGGGCAACAATAATCACCAAGCGGTCGGATACGACATTGCTGATGATGCGAACGAAGATGGCAGTGTACGTTACCGTTTAGTCGGTTTAATGAAGAGTGAAGATGGCGAACTAGACGGTACAAGCAATGAACGCTTCTACATTGCGCCAAGCTTTGAGATTGATATTTCTGATCGCACGATGCTTACCGTTCTAGCAAGCTACCTTCATGATGATGGTGTACCAACGAACCCTTTCTTCCCAGCAGCAGGCACATTGATCGGCTCGAATTTTGGCCACATTGACCCGTCAACGAACCTTGGTCAACCTGACTACGACAAGTATGAACGAACTCAATTCTCATTAGGCTACTTGCTAGAGCACGAACTTAACGACACGTGGAAGCTTTCTCAAAACCTGAATTATGGTGCTAACGAGCTATACCTTCGCAGCTCTTACGCCTTCTCAAACAACGATCCATCTGTTGAAGAACTTACGCAAGGTATCGTATTCCGTGATGGTAAAAACGAGAGCATCACCTTCGATAATAATGCAGTCGGTAACTGGATCACTAACAACGCTGAACACACGGTGTTAGTTGGCATGGATCTGCAATACCACAAAACCGATGGCCTAGAGCAAGACAACTATGCGTTTGGCACGATCAATCCGTCAAACCCAGAATACGGCAACTTCACCCCGCTTGATTCTGCAAACAATATCAAGCGTGAGATCTCGAAATCTCAAGCAAGTCTGTACTCACAATACCAGCTTAAATTACACGATCAGTGGATTGGTAACGTTGGCGCTCGCTACGATTGGGTTAAAACCGAGAATACAGGAAAAGGCACAAACGTTGCTCAAAGCGAATCTCGCGATGATGGTGAATTATCGTTAAGTGCTGGCGTAATGTACCTTGCTGAAAACGGCTTATCGCCATACGCAAGCTACTCTCAATCGTTTGAAGTTATCAGTACTATCGATGCTTCAACAAACGAGCTATACAAGCCACTTGAAGGCGAACAGGTTGAGGTAGGTGTTAAATACGAACCTAGCTTTATCGATGGATTTGTTAATGTTGCATGGTTCGATATTGCTCAGAAGAATGCACTCGTTACAGATCCTTCTACTTGGGTAGCAACGCAAACAGGTGAAGTAACATCGACAGGTGTTGAAATCGACGGTGCAGCTCAGCTTACAGACTCTGTAAAACTAATGGCAAGTTACACCTATACGAAAGCAGAGACTGATGAAACATTTGGTAAAGGTAAGCAGCAAGCAGCACTTATCCCAGAGCATCAAGCATCAGCTTGGATTGATTACAGTGCACAAGCGTTCATTCCAAACCTCAATATTGGTACTGGTGTTCGCTACGTTGGTGAATCAAAAGACAACCCTAAGAGCTCAGATCTAACGGTTCCATCTGTGACACTTTGGGATGCAGCGGTAACTTATGACATCACCTATCAATGGCAAGCACAGCTAAACGTGAACAATATTCTTAACGAAGAGTATGTGTCTGGTTGTGATTACTGGTGTTACTACGGTCAATCTCGCTCTGTAATGCTAAATGCAAACTACAAGTGGTAACCCACTCATAGCTCACTAAATATAACGCCCCCCTCCTATGAGGGGGCTTTTTCGTATCTATAGACAACTAAATTTATGTACCAACTCTCTGATATTAAAGTTTGCCGCGGTGGACGTACCATTTTTCAGGTCGATGACTTATCAATTCCAACTGACGAACTCACCATCGTACTTGGCCACAATGGTTCAGGTAAATCGACACTGGTTAACCTTCTTTCTGGCCAAATGGCCGCTGACGAAGGGAGAGTGACAGTAGACGGCAACATTCTGACCGATTACAAAACCAAAGAGCGAGCGAAGAAGATCGCTTATTTGCCACAAAAACTACCTGCATCGGCAGGCTTAACTGTGCGTGAGTTAGTCAAATTAGGCCGCTTTCCTTGGCGTGGTGCCTTGGGGCGTTGGAACAGCGAAGATACCTCTATTATTGAAGCGGCTATGGAACGGACGGGGATAACACAATTTGCCGACACCTTAGCCGACCAATTATCGGGTGGTGAACGCCAACGCGCTTGGGTCTCGATGCTCTTAGCACAACAATCGCCAATACTTATCTTAGATGAGCCAACATCCGCGTTAGACGTCCATCACCAGTTTCAACTCATGCAATTATTGTCGGAACTCAACAGAACTGAAAATGTCGGTATCATTGTGATCCTGCACGATCTTAACCTCGCGCTTCGCTATGCCACTCATATTGTTGCATTAAAACAGGGCCAAATTGCGTTTGAGGGACCTGCTGACATCTTGCTGGATGAACAACGTCTATCCAACTTATACGAATCATCGATTCAGTTGATTGACCACCCAGCCCCAGGGAATAGCGTAGCGAGTCAAAAGGTTGCGGTTGTATGCGCCTGATTAATGTTCACCTTCGTCTACTTGTCATCGTGGTTTCGGTGCTGGTCTCATTTTTCAGCCATGCTGCTGAGACGATTGAAAACCAAGTCAGTTCACATCGTTTTGCCGAAACGCCAAAGCGAGTTGTGGTTCTCAATTGGGATCTCCTTGAGCAAGTATTGGCACTAGGTGTCACGCCAGTGGGCGCACCGGAGCTTGCGAGTTATCGACTTTGGGTGGTAAAACCTGAAGCCCCAAAAGAGATTACCGATATTGGTTCGCGCTCAGAGCCTAACTTAGAGCTGATTGCGAATCTCAAACCCGACGTAATTTTAGCGGCGTCACCACAGCAAGACATTTTGCCGATCTTGGAGCAAATTGCGCCTGTGGTTTACCTACCCAATTTCACTGAAAAAGAAAATGCCGCTAACACTGCAATAGCGCACTTTAAAACCATTGGTAAGCTACTCGATAAAGAAGACATCGCAAAGCAACAGTTAGCAGAGGTGGAAGTTAAACTCTCTGAATTGAAGCAGAAGCTCGCCCCCTACTACACACCAAACACCGACTTGGTCGTGATGCGATTCTCTACATTGAATTCTGTGTTCTTGTATTCAAATAACTCTTCGACACAATACGTGGTGTCACAGCTTGGCTTTAATAACCCAATTCCCGTTAGGCCGAGAGCATGGGGAATTCAACAAACTCGCATCAACACGTTGCAACAAGCAGGTGCGAGTTATGTTCTGTATATGCAGCCCTTTCCTCAAGAAGAAAAATTGAAAGATGCCCGCCTATGGCAAGCTCTACCTTTTGTGAAAGAGGGCCGAGTCAATTCAGTGCGATCTGTGTGGAACTATGGCGGAGCAATGTCATTGCTTTATTTAGCTGAAGCCATTACAGACAGCTTAATTGAGCTGGCGGAGGACAAATGAACATCAAACTAGTCTCCTCTTCCTTAATGGCACTTGTTTGCTTCGCGATTTTCAGCCTACAGATTGATACATCACTCGCATTTGACCAGCAATTCAGCTTAATCACGACACCAAGCTCTGCCACCAGCTTTGATGAGATCTTCTTTATTGACTCCCAACTCCCGCGTCTAGCTATGGCGATATTAGTGGGTGCGATGCTTGGGCTGGTCGGAAGCTTAATGCAACAACTGACACAGAATAACCTCACCTCACCGCTCACCCTAGGCAGTTCATCCGGTGCATGGCTAGCGCTTGTTGTAATGAATGTTTGGTTTGTCGATTACGTTGCAGATTACTCAGCATTGGCTGCCATGGTCGGTGCATTAATGGCGTTTGGGCTTATTGTGGCAATTGTCGGGCTCAAGAATATGACGGGGCTTCCTTTGGTGGTTTCTGGAATGGTCATTAATATTTTGCTCGGTTCAGTCGCTGCGGCAATTGTGGTACTCAATGCTCAATTTGCCCAAAACGTATTCATGTGGGGCGCAGGCGATCTTACCCAATACAGTTGGGATTGGTTCGAATGGTTGCTGCCGAAGACGGGTATTGCGCTCGTTTTATTCCTCATTGCCCCAAGAATTCTGACATTACTTCGCCTTGGCCAAGAAGGCGCAACAGCAAGGGGGCTACCCGTAGTTCCTGCTTTTACCTTGCTAATGGTAATGGGTATTTGGTTGGTTTCAGCCTCAATTACCGCCGTTGGCATCATTAGCTTTATTGGCTTACTCACACCAAATATTGCCCGAGCGTTAGGGGCGAGAACACCGCGGCAGCAACTGCTATCAAGTGCTGTACTCGGCGCTGGGTTACTGATCTTTACCGACACGCTAGCCATGCTACTGACGTTTTGGTTTGAAGAAACGATTCCTAGCGGAGTGACAGCAGCGGCGATTGGTGCGCCGGCGCTCATTTGGTTTAGCCGTAAACCTTTGCACGCGCAGGATCAACTCAACCTCTCGATGGGTGAAGGAAAAAGTCGCATCTCAAGATCAACGATTGGCCTTATCCTATCCGCTTGTTTGATCGGCGGCTTGCTTTATATTTTCGCAACTACGACTTCAAATGGGTTGATGATGTCTTCTCCAAATGAATATCAATGGCAGCTTCGCTGGCCCCGACTCATAACCGTAATATCAGTAGGTTTAGCGCTATCGGTTGCTGGTGTGATCTTACAGCGCTTAGTCTATAACCCTTTGGCAAGCCCTGATATTTTAGGGGTCTCCTCTGGCGCTACCTTTGCTATTGTCACCACAACTCTATTTGTTGGAAGTGCATTCTCCGGTTCTGAGTGGATGGTTGCATTCCTAGGCAGTGTAACGGTGCTTATTGCGTTACTTCTACTAGGAAAAAAACACAACTTTAATCCGTCTAACTTCATTTTGTCTGGTATTGCACTTACTGCAATGCTCGAAGCTTTCATCCAGTTCTCACTTGCTAAGGGAACGGGCGATAGTTACAAAACACTACTATGGCTAACCGGATCTAGTTACCGCGTAACGCAAGAACAAGCCATGCTGTTACTTACCGCTAGTGCGGCATTAGTGTTAATCGTACTGATGTTATCTCGATGGTTAACCGTGATTGCTATTGGCCGTCAGTTTGCCAACGCTCGCGGCTTGAATGCTAACCTAGTAAATGTGGTTGGTCTCTCTCTGGTAGCATTACTGTGTGCTTTCTCGACCGCAACAATGGGACCGGTAGCCTTTGTCGGCCTTGTTGCCCCTCATATGGCAATGATGCTCGGCGCAAAGAAAGCGACACCGCAACTGCTCACCGGAGGAGTCATTGGAATTACGCTCATGATTTGGGCGGATTGGCTTGGGCAAGTAGCGATATACCCATTCAATATTGCTGCCGGCACATTAGTATCAATAATGGGAAGTGGCTATTTCTTATTACTAATGATGAAGAGTCGTTTTAGATAACAAGCCGTATGTGAATCATCGGCTATACGATTCGATTTAAAGCAATAAGGGCAAAATACTTGCCCTTACCTTGTTTAATACTCACTGATCTATTTCTAACGCTTGATTGTCAAAACCTATCACTACCATAGAATCAATCCACTTCCGTAAATGATAATAATTATCGATAATGGTTCTATCAACTCAGATGAACCGCTTTAGGATAATACGATGATCAAGACAATCACTTTTGCAGCTTTTCACTTTACCATTGCAACCTTGGTCGCTTTTAGCTTAACAGGCGACTTCCTACTCGGTAGTTTGATTGCCATGGTCGAGCCTTCAGTTAATACGGGTGCTTTTTATCTACATGAAAAAACTTGGCAAAAAGTCGCCTTTCTAAAGCGCCGAGAATCCATGACTCAAGTAAAAACAGTCAGCTTTGCCACCATTCACTTTAGCGTTGCGTTTACGGTAACTTATGCATTAACAGGCGACGCTTTCCTCGGTGGTTTAATGGCAACAATAGAACCTGCAATAAACTCTGTGGCTTACTTCTTCCATGAAAAAGTATGGTTACGCATAAGCCAGAATGCCGATTATATCAATACAAATGTTGTCACAGGATAGAAAGTACGGGGTATGTCGACAGAGGCATGCTCCACTGTTCATGGCTTTTTTGTAACTGTCCCTATTTAGCACAAAATCTTACTCGTGACATTCGTCAATCATCTCAACTTCATTTCAATGAAACATCGACGTTGCTCCGGATCTTCAATAGAACGACCTACATTTTTCCTAAAGTTTGTCATACTAAATTATAGACGCGTCTGTTGGTCAATCAACAAGGCTGGCATGCTCACAAAGAGCCGTATCACGCACTGTATAATAGGAGGCACTTCATGCCAAGCGAACAATGGAGTAAAGACAGCTTAAATACACTTTCAGTGATAACTGTGGGCGGTCGGCACTATCACTATTACAGCCTGATAAAAGCCGAAAGCACATTGGGCGATCTAAGCCAGTTACCTTTTTGTCTGAAAGTCCTGCTGGAAAACCTTTTGCGTAATGAAGACTCTTTTGCTGTCACTCAAACGCATATAAATGCCATGGCTGAGTGGCTCAAATCGCGCAGGTCTGATACCGAGATCCCATTTCGACCCGCTCGAGTTCTCATGCAAGATTTTACTGGCGTTCCAAGCGTCGTGGATCTGGCAGCGATGCGGGAAGCGGTACGGCTGTCAGGTAAAGACCCTGCATTAGTTAACCCTTTAACCCCTGTTGACTTAGTGATTGACCACTCGGTGATGGTTGACCATTTTGGTGATACTTCATCCTTCAAAGATAACGTCAGTATTGAAATGCAACGAAACCAAGAACGTTATGAATTTTTAAGATGGGGGCAACAAGCTTTTGATAACTTCCGCGTGGTTCCTCCAGGAACGGGGATCTGCCACCAAGTGAACCTAGAGTATCTGGGTAAGACCATCTGGTATAAAGAATTCGACGGAAAAACGATTGCCTACCCTGATACGCTTGTAGGGACCGATTCGCATACAACAATGATTAATGGCTTAGGCATTTTAGGTTGGGGAGTGGGCGGCATCGAAGCTGAGGCCGCCATGCTAGGCCAACCAGTTTCTATGCTTATCCCTGAGGTGGTCGGCTTCAAAATTACCGGAAAATTGCGTGAAGGCATTAATGCAACCGACCTTGTGCTCACCGTGACCGAGATGTTACGCAAAAAAGGGGTCGTTGGTAAATTTGTCGAGTTCTATGGGGATGGATTGAAAGATATGCCCGTAGCCGACCGAGCAACCATTGCCAATATGGCGCCTGAATATGGCGCAACATGTGGCTTCTTTCCGGTCGATGAACAAACATTAAAATACTTAGAACTTACCGGTCGAGAAGCCTCTCAGATAGCTTTGGTTGAGGCTTACTCCAAGGCTCAAGGGTTGTGGCGCGAGCCAAATCATGAACCGATTTACACTGACCACCTAGAACTTGATATGGATAAAGTGGAAGCGAGTGTTGCCGGGCCTAAACGCCCCCAAGATCGCGTGGCTCTTAAAAATATTAAGTCAGCATTCGACCTTTTCATGAAAACAACAGAAGTGACACCACAGGAAAAAGATAAGAAAATTAAACGAAACAAAGATCAGAACAGTACCGACAGTAACGCTCAACGGATAACCAACGCCAATTTAGATATCGACAGTGTGAAAACGCATCTCATGCCCGGTTCGGTGGTCATTGCAGCAATCACCTCCTGTACTAACACCTCGAACCCGAGCGTCATGATCGCCGCTGGGCTGATAGCCCAAAAAGCAATAGAAAGAGGATTGCAAACCAAGCCTTGGGTTAAGACATCTCTTGCTCCGGGATCCAAGGTCGTCACCGATTACTTAAAAGTCACAGGACTTCAGGAAAGCTTAGACCAACTGGGATTTAACTTGGTGGGTTATGGGTGCACCACTTGTATTGGTAACTCCGGTCCTTTGCCGCCTGCCGTAGAAAAGGCCATTATAGATAACGATCTTACCGTCGCTTCAATGCTCTCAGGGAATCGTAACTTTGAAGGCCGGGTTCATCCTCTGGTGAAAACTAACTGGCTGGCCTCGCCACCATTGGTGGTCGCGTACGCACTTGCAGGCAATGTGCGACTTGACCTAACTAAAGACCCTTTATGCATTGATGCAAATGGAGATAACGTCTATCTCAAGGACTTATGGCCTACTCAGCAAGAAATCGATGAAGCCATGCTGCGCGTAAAAACCGAGATGTTTCATAAGGAATACGGCGAAGTATTTGAAGGTGATGACAACTGGAAAGCGCTTAAAGCTCCGGAAAGTAAAGTCTACACCTGGTCCGATAACTCGACCTATATTCAACAGCCACCATTTTTCGTCGGCATGCAAACACAACCCGACGCGATTGAGAATATAAAAAATGCGAGCATATTAGCGCTACTGGGTGACTCGGTTACGACCGATCATATCTCTCCAGCAGGTTCATTCAAACCAGACACTCCAGCAGGTATATACTTGCAATCTCATGGTGTGGAGCCTACAGATTTCAACTCTTATGGATCTCGACGAGGAAACCATGAAGTCATGATGAGAGGAACCTTTGCCAACGTGCGGATCCGAAATGAAATGCTGCAGAATGTAGAAGGCGGCTATACCACGTATACACCCACCGGTGAGCAAATGACGATTTACGATGCTGCCATGAAGTATCAGGAAAATAACACCCCTTTGGTTGTGATAGCCGGGAAAGAGTATGGAACAGGATCGAGCCGAGATTGGGCAGCAAAAGGCACCCGCTTGTTAGGTGTGAAGGCAGTAGTGGCCGAGTCTTATGAACGAATTCACCGTTCCAATCTCATCGGTATGGGCGTTATACCGTTACAGTTCCCACAAGGCACCGACAGGCTAAGCCTTGGGCTCTGTGGCAAAGAAACCATCAACATAGAAGGTCTATCAGGAGAAATTCATCCCGGGCAGACATACACCATGCTTATAAACTATCCCGATGGCACGAATAAGCGCTGCAATCTGTTATCGCGTATCGACACGAGCACTGAAGCCACCTACTTCACACATGGTGGTATCCTGCATTATGTGGTGCGGGAGATGCTAAAAGAAAAATCATAGCAAGATTAAATCGGCTTATCTGAAGTGCTGTGCCTACTAAGGCTTGAAGGTGAGCCGTTCCCTTGCTTGAGGAATAGAACTTGGTGCAATGTGCCCACCAACTAAACCAGAAGACGAAAAATTGAAACCTAGAACATACCCTCAAGCCAATTGCTTGAGGGTGTTTTTAGAAGAGCTTGATGATCACAAACGGGTGAAGGTTCTGGACAAAAGTTTCTCAGGTCTTTCAATAATTTAGCAAATCATCGATAACCACATATATTGCAAAGGAAGTTGCGTCGAGCTAGCGCTTGATTTAGGTGCTCATGGAGTACAGTTACGTTAAATGGTTCAAAATTCACCTTTTAAAACTACATACATCATCAAAGCATTAAGTATCACACTAAAAAAGATGACTGCAAAAAGTTTTTGAGACCATTTCTTTTCAATTTTTTTTATCTTTGCCACCAAGAAAGACTTAGATACGACGTTACAGTCACTTATTGCTTGGTTTATTCCCATGGCAATGGCTGACGCTTTTTTCTCAGGAACACCAGACTCAACAAGACGCTTACTCAATGTAGGAACATCAACAACAATCATATGTCTCAACCTTTTTTCTTAGTAAATTATCTAACTTAAAGTACCAGAAAGCGCCAAAAGACCAAGCATCTTAATTTCACATCAACAATCAGTGTCACTATTCCTATTATGTAAAACCTGCGATTTAGTTATCAAAAACAGCCTCTACCGCCCCCTTAAACGCTCTTAGTGAAGGTTTCAGACACTTAATCACCATGATTTGTAATATTCTAAAAGCGATTTGCAGGACAAAAATCGGTATGTTCATTTGAAGCAAGAATCTCACGATGATACCCATTTATCATGTGTAATGAAATTTGGGTGTCATATGAGCTGTATTTGGGGGAGTTCGTCTATCCTGCGAACACGTACTTATGGAGGACAATGTTAAAGGAGCATTTTCTAGCTCGAAAATGCCACGCATAAAAATTCAGACTATGAATATTTTGGACAGAAGTTACTTTGTGCCTCTACTTAAGTTAACAAAACACGAATTAGCTAAAATATGGAAAAATTTGATTAAATGTATGCATAGCACCGATTGTTGTATCTTCTGTCTGCTTTAATCAAAAAGGCTTCCTTGGTTTTAAACTAAACAATTTATGGAACTCTATAAATGCAACTAAACCGATAGTCTCTCATATAAATAGTCAACCAACATCCTGACTCGACGTGATAGATTTCGATTTAGTGGATATAAGGCTGATATTGTAGTGGCTGGTTGGTAGTAATCGCTGAGTAGTAATTGCAAACGCCCCTCTTCAATATCATTTTTGAATAAAAAACTAGGCCCAAAGCCTATGCCTACCCCACTAAGAATACTCTCAACTATTAAACCACCATCATTACTCGTTAAACTACCTTTTGCTTTTACAGTAATTGATTCACCACTAGGAGAGAGAAACGGCCAACCCCGATTAATCTTGGAGTCGCTATAAATTAAGCAATTATGTTCCATTAGCTCTGCTGGTTGGTAAGGTGCTCCAGATTTTCTTATATATTGGGGAGAAGCGACGACTTGAAACGTGCAGTCTGCTAACCGACGAGAGATCAGACTGGAGTCTTCTAATTGTCCTACTCTTAGCGCAATATCTATACCTTCTTCCACTAAGTCTTCAGTACGCCCACTGGCTATTACTTCAAGCTCAATTTCTGGATACTGAAGTTGAAATTCTATTAGTAATTGACCAAAACCTGAAATGATAAGGCTTTGAGGTAATGTTAGGCGTATTTTTCCCTTTGGTGCACCTTGGCTATCCATGACCTCAGCTCGAGCATTCTCAGCTTCTGCCATGATGATCTTACAGTGCTTATAGAACTGTCCGCCTTCATCAGACAAGCTCAATTTACGAGTCGTACGATATAGTAAGCGAGTTCCTAAATCATCTTCCAAGGTGGAGATCTGTTTGCTGATAAATGATTTAGAGAACCCGAGTTTCTCCGCTGCCGCCGTAAAACTTCCTGTATCTACAACAACAGAAAAAGTTTCCATAAGAGTTAAAATATTCACATTAGCACTCCTGAGTAAACAATGAGTTTACTTTAAGAATATATATATCACCATATAAATACAATAAAATTGAAGTTAACAATTTGAAAGCGATCCGATAACAAAAAACGAACAATGGGTGGGTAATAATTACCTTTTACGTAAGTGGTTACCATTAGAGTTTGACCTTTAAATACGACAACACAATGAGACTTTATCTAGGATGCATATTATGAAAAAACGACTACTTGCTATATCACTCATTTTATTGAGTTTTACTTCAATTTTACCAGTACACGCGAGTGATGCTGACATGCGCAACACATATATGGTTACGTGGACGCTTGAAGTGAATGATGCCAACTTATTCAAAACCACTCTGAAAGAGCAGATGGATAAAGTACTAGAACTATGGGTTAGTGGCACAATAGAGAATGTCTATCTAGACAACAAAAAATCGGAAGTAATTGTGCATAAAGGTGATGTGGGTAAAGTGATTTTCTTTATCAAAGCGAAAACTGAGAATGAAGCACAAAACATATTAGATGAATTACCTTTAGCTAAAAAGAAAATAGCGTCATATCAATTGACACCTGCTGGCGTGCTTTGGTTAAAACAGTATTAATTTAACGGTAAAGTGAAGCGCTTTTCTTACCAATGCTTCAGGTGGAAATGCTACATACTGGCTACTAGGTTCTCTTTTAGCCAGTGCTTATATTGGATATTAATTTCTCTAAAACTCAATTGAGAGGCTAACCATGGGTACTATTCATGAAGATGAAAAAAAGTACGGAGCTGTCGCTAAAATTTTACACTGGGGAATGGCGATTATAATATTAATACTAATTGCTATAGGCACCTACATGACAGGCTTAGATAAAACGGAACCAAGTAAAATGCAACTCACAGGTATGCATAAATCGTTTGGTGTTATCTTTATGCAACTCGTTATTCTCCGAATAATATGGAGTAGTATTAATAGCTATCCACAATTGCCAAATGTACTAGCAAGGTGGGAGAAGTTATTATCAAAAATAATTACAGTCTCATTATATTTTTTAATGCTGGCAATCCCATTTAGCGGCTATACTATGACGAGTTTATTTGGTCATCCTGTTAGTATATTCGGATTGGTAGATTTACCTTTGCTATTTGAAAAAAACCCAGAAATGGGATTAATAGCCAAGCAAGCGCACGTTTCACTAGTATATATATTCATGGCTGCATTATTTTCTCATATTTCAGGTGTACTTAAACATCGTTTTTTAGATAAGCCAGAGGCTGATGTATTACCACGTATGCTGCCAGTTAAACCGCGAATATAAAGCGATTTAACTCGTTTTTTCAAAGATTAGAGGATAGGTTCCTAACACTATGACATCATTAATGCTTTATCACCACCCACTATCAGTTTGTTCGATGAAAGTAAGACTCGCACTTGAAGAAAAGGGGCTTGCTTGGTCTGGCCGTGTTATTGATATTATGCGAAAACAAGAACAGTTAGACCCATGGTATTTGAAACTCAATCCACAAGGAGTAATTCCTACTGTAGAGATTCGAAATGGCACAACAAAAGTATTAACTGATTCTGCTCATATTATTCGCTCCATCGCTTCTTTATCAGAAGGTAACAACTTGGTACCATCAGGTGAAAGTGATTGTCGATTAATGGATAAGTTAATTAATTTAGCTGATGATATTGATCTTCAGATCCTTAGTTATGCGCGCCATCCATCAATGGAAAAATCTGAAAAGATATTGGATGCCCGTATCACCAAGGCACTCTTAATGGCCGAGCAATATCCTGAACTTAAAGATAACTATATTGTTTGTGCAAAGCGCTCAGAAAATAGCAAACTATTTAGGGTTAATAGCAAGCATATAGAAAAGGTTGAACAATATGCATTGGAAGCTATTTCATTTGCTGAAAAGCAACTTGAAGGTAATGACTTTCTTTTAGGCAATGTTTATACACTAGCTGATGTAATTTGGACTGTAGTGCTCTCAAGACTTGACTTGTTAGGTTATAGCAAGTGGTTAAATAAGGATCAGTTTCCAGAAATATCAAGTTACTACTTAAGAATGCAACATCGAAAAAGTTATACTCTTGCTCAGATCCAAAATGAGTGGTGGGACAAGTAACTAAAGCCATCTACTATAAATGTGACGTATGTATGGAGATCACTCAGTATCCTGTTAGTGTATCTCCATTTTAGATACATCGATAAAGCAAACATATTTCGCAAAGTACTCTATTTTGGTGCTATGTCCTATGTGGGAAGACTACCCGACATACCAAGAACTCAAAAAGATGCTTGGCTCATTAAAATAATAGAACGGATTGGTTTTAAAAAAGCTTGTATTGCTCTTGCAAACAAAGTGGTTCGAACCGCATGGGCAATGCTTAGATATGAAACAGAATATAAGCCCGTTTTACTTACCGCATAACACGACTACAAATTTATATTTTACGAAATGATGGTGCATAAAAGGTAAGCCCAACCTACTGAAAACCTGACCAAAATGTGACGCTTTAAGAGGCTGATAACTCGATGAGGACAATAGGTGCGCAAAACATCAAAGGCTAGGAGGTAGCTCCTTCAATAAGAAGCCGAATATACGACCGCATCTTAACTTTTATTGCCAAAATCACTTTGTAAATACTTGGATTCCATATATATTTTGGGATAGGACCTTGTTAGAGATTTTACTAAATTAGTAACTCATGAATAACTTTAGGTATGGAAAACTTGACTTAATCTCCTGAGTCTAGCCTCTAGTAACTCGATGAAAAACTCTTATTCTTCATCTAAGCAGCATCCGCGCAAAAATTCTCACAAACCCACTTGACCTGTCTATTGCTTTACGGTTCATACTGGCTACATATTAAGAATATATAGGTCAACTTTGGCATGTACTTGATTTCAGAACTGGCGGCGAAAGTGGGCCTTTCGCGTACGACATTACTTTACTACGAAAAACTAGGGCTGATTAAAGGGCAGCGCCTTGAGAATGGCTATCGCTATTATAGCGAAAGTGATATGCAGCAATTGTTTCTTATTCAACAACTCCAAAGCGCAGGATTAACACTGAAAGAGTGCCAAGGCTGTTTAGAAACTAAGTTAGACAAGCACATCTTGCGAGAACGGTTAATTCAACTAGACGATGAAATTGAGAAAAAACAACAGGCTCGTGAGTTGCTATTGGGGTTACTTGGAGAGCGGTCACAAAGAGAACTGCATGATTCGTTGAATAAAAATGCGCCAAGCGTTTACCTCGAGTGGTTAAACAAGCAGGGTTACAGTGAAAAAGAAGCGCTCAGATTAAAGTGGTTATCAAAAGATATGAACGAACACGACAGTTACATGAAAGACTTTATGATGGTCTTTGGAAGGTTAGAACGATGGGGACCAGGAAGTCAGAAAGACTCGTTAAAAGCGATATCTCTAACAGCGCCTGAGACAATGACCGATATTTTAGAAATTGGTTGTGGTACTGGTACCTCAACATTGCTGCTCGCAGAGAACAGTACAGCACATATTACAGCAGTGGATAATGAGCCTACGGCCATTGAACAGCTAAATAAAAGAATCAAATGTGCACAGTTGAATGAACGAATATCTCCTATTTTCGCATCAATGACAGAACTGCCCTTTCAAGCGAAAAGCTTTGATGCCATTTGGGCGGAAGGGTGCGTATACATCATGGGAATGGAGAGCGCACTAAAACAGTGGAAGCCACTATTAAAAGAGCACGGCGTGCTCATGGTAAGCGATTTGGTGTGGCTCACAGACTTGCCTGATGAAGAGACTAAACAGTTTTGGCTGGCAGACTACCCAGATATTCAAACGATACCGAAGCGGCTGGCGTTGTTTAAAAAACAGGGTTATGAGGTGGTAGAACACTTTTCATTACAAATCGAAGCATGGCAAAACTACTGGTTTCCGTTGCAACAAAGAGTTCAGGAATTGAAGCCGACGATGCCTGATTCTCAAGCGCTGTTAGACATCGAAAAAGAGATTGCGATATACGAGAAAGGTGCCGCCAAAGATTTTACCTATCAGTATTTCATTTTAAAACGAACTAACGAGAGATAGCCCCATGAATTACGCTTTGTACAAACAGCAACACACTCAAAAAGTGGATTTACCCCACTCAGCCAGGACTTGATTCAAGCTCCGCTAGACTTGTCCTATCCAGAAGGTTGGATCGCGCAATCTTTAGTGGGTGACACCATCCCTAAAGTAGATGGCAAACCTGCATGTTTAAAAGCTTTTGATAACCCAATCTATTGGTAGGTGTATAGATGAACGCTCCCGCATTACTTGACTTAGGCATGCGACCATTTTTCCAGCAGCAGCTTTCTCTCGAAGAGCTAGAAAGCTGCTTACTTGGGCGAATCGTCGAACAACATAAATCAGACGTGGTTTTGATGAGTGACAAAGAGACTTTGCGATTTAATCTTCCTCCTAAACTTGATGCTGTTTGCGTCGGCGATTGGGTTGTATTTACGCCAGCACGAATAATACGTGTACTCGAAAGACAATCACTATTTCAGCGTAAAGCTGCGGGTAGCGCGCTCAAACGTCAACTCATTGCAGCAAACATTGACAGTGTTTTTATCGTGAGTTCTTTGAATGACGATTTCAGCCTAAATAGAATTGAGCGTTATTTAGCACTGGCCAATGAAGCGGGGGTTGAACCTGTCATTGTCTTAACGAAAGCGGACTTAAGCAATGATGCAGATGACATTCGACATCAAGTTCAACAGCTTGATCCATTATTGAGTGTTCATTGTGTGAACGCACTGGATGCTCAAGACGTATCTGTATTGGAATCCTATTGTCAGAAAGGTAAGACCATCGCTTTTCTTGGTTCCTCTGGTGTCGGAAAATCGACATTAGTGAATAGCTTGCTTGCCCACAATGAAATGGATACTGGACGTATCCGTGAGCAAGACAGCAAAGGCCGCCATACCACCACTTTTCGCACAATCAAGTGGTTGCCTAGTGGTGGTTTATTGATGGACACTCCAGGGATGCGCGAGTTGCAGCTTAGCAATGTTAAAGAAGGAATACAGCTCACGTTTGCCGATATTGAATCACTCGCGTCAGAATGCCGTTTTAGTGACTGTGTGCATGACGGTGAACCGGGCTGTGCAGTCAAAGCAGCGGTCGAAAAAGGTGAACTATCTTCTCGACGGTTAGACAATTACAAAAAACTTCTACGTGAAGAAGCTCACAACAGTGCGACCTTGGCAGTGAGAAGAGCGAAAGATCGAGCGTTTACTAAAATGGTAAACTCAGTTCAGGTCGAAGCTCGTTCAGCTAAAAAGTTTTGATAATCATTTAAGAATTCATCGTTAATCACAACCTATTGGATTTGTTGAACAACTAATTAAAGTTCTGCTCTATACATATAGAAAGCACTACTTTTTTGTAAGCCAGATTCGTATTAATAAAGTGTGAATGAGTGTTTGCTCTAACCAATAAAGGGGCATTTCCGTCTCAGTGACTTTTCTAAATTACAGACTTTTCTTAATTAATTGTATGAAGCGCTGTTCTATGAAATTCCCCCAACGCTATCATACTTCCCTCCTTGTTATCTTTAGAGCCAGCGTCGTTATGCCTGTTTATGACATACGCTATATTTAAGGTGTATGGCAGAATAGTGGATAAACTAAAAAGCGGCCCAATGTAGAAAAAATAAAGTGAATAGTCGGAAATAGCACCTTGTTCAATTAAGAGGTAGTTTATATAAAGCACATAGAGTTATTTTTGTGATCGGAATGTAGAATTAAGCCGTAATGATTTTAAATACAAGCACTTAATAAATTCTTATTGAATACGTAGCTGGAGCGATATATGGACAACAAAATCACAACTAAAGAGTTTCTTCGAGTGTTTGATTATATTCGTTCATCAGGCAAGCAACTGGATAACCAATATCAATTGGGAGAAATTTCTGCTCGGCACGATTATGATGGCTACACCTGTTGGTTAAGCTATAAAGACGTAACAGTGACACTGATGTTCCACGGCTCATTGAAAATTGAATACGATAAGGCATCTAACTATGAAGACTTCATCAACCATTGCTTAGCAATACTCGCTACTAAACCTTCACATTAAGTTTATTCAAGCTTCAACTCAAAATGACTCTAGAAGCAAAGTGAATGACAAGAAAACAAAGCCCCTGTTGAACGATCAGAAGTCAGTTCAGTTCAGGGGCTTTTCTATGCGAACTGACCACTATTTAACTATCAAGATCAGTATTTGATAGCTGTTTTACCAATAGATGCACTACTTTCAATACGCTGATGTGCTTCTTTAAGTGTCTCGACGCTAAAGTCATGCAACGTTGTAGTAAGCGTCGATTTAATGCGACCCGCATCAATCAGATTAGCCGTTTGGAATAGGATATCTTGCTGCTTCTGGATATCGTCTGTGTTGAACAGTGAACGTGTAAACATAAGCTCCCAAACAAAGCCTGCAGATTTACCTTGTAATGCCGATAGGTTGATTCCGCCATCGAACTCAACAATCGAACTTATCATGCCTTGTGGTGCAATCAGTTCCACCATTGCGTCCCAGTGCCCTTTGGTATCGGCGACATTAAATATGTAATCGACGTGCTGAATGCCTTGCTCTCGCACCGACTCGACAAGATTACGGTGATTGACAACATGGTCAGCCCCCATATCCTTTACCCACTTTTCGGTTTCCGGTCTTGAAGCTGTCGCGATAACGTTAAGATTGGTCAGTTGTTTCGCTAATTGAATGGTTATGGAACCAACACCGCCGGCACCACCGATAATCAGTAAGGACTTTTTCTCTTCTGGACGAACACGAAGGCGGTCAAACAACGCCTCCCAAGCCGTTAATGTTGCAAGTGGCATGACGGCTGCAGCTTGGTCAGAAAGGCTCTTAGGCGCTTGAGAAGTAATGCGGTAATCTACAGCTTGATATTCTGCGTTAGCACCCATACGTGTTACGTCGCCCGCATAGTACACACGGTCGCCTACTTCAAAACCTTCCACGTCTTGGCCTTTGGCAACCACTTCTCCTACTGCGTCATAACCCAGCACTTTCGGTTGCTCAAGTACTTTATCTTTGGCATTGCGAATACGAATTTTTGCGTCGGCAGGGTTGATTGACGTCGCGCTTACTTTTACTAGCAAGTCATTATTTTTTAACTCTGGTAGGTTTGTTTCAAACTCAAACAAACTCTTTTGTTCAGTAATGGCAAGTGACTGAGTAAATCCAATAGCTTTCATTTTTAATGGTACTGACATTGTTCTTTCTCCTTGAATTCGACAAGTTAATCTTAGTGAATTTCCATTCCAGATAAACCGTCTAATATTTGAATTATTACCAATTAATATTTGATAATCGTATTATCATTATTAGGTAACATAAAAAGGTAACGGTATTGCAGACGACATAGCGGCTAGATCAAGCCCTTCTCAACCAGCCAAGCATGTGTTACTGCATCTTGTGACTTACCTTCACGGCAAACTTTATAATCCAACTCAGCAATAATATCGTTCGAGAATCGCAATGAATCGAGCTTCTGAATCTGTTCTTCGCTGAATAAACTTTTCTTGTCATTCCTTAAAAGAAGTACCGCTCTGTCAACAATTCCGAGCAAACCTTTAGGCTCTTTAATCTCCCGAATGTCATAGCGATAATGCAGGAATTGTGGTTGCCACAATGGCACTACCACCCACTCTTTGTTTGCGACTGCACTTTCAAAAGCATCGAAGCAATCACCTTCGCTACCCGTGAAAAACTCATAACCCGAATCACTAAGCCCATACTCTTTCATCATCTGGATCGAGAAACGTGTTATGCCAGCTCCTGGGTTAATCCCCTGAATTTGGGCTTTCATTCTCTTTGCTACTTCAGGCTTCAAAAGATCGGCGACTTCAGACACCGCTTCTTTGGGTACATAGTTAGGTACCCCCCACAACGCATAAGGTTCATAATGAAGTCCAAGCTCGATCAATGGCTCGACTTCCTCAACACCGGCTTTGTAGATACCATGACTTGATGGAAGCCAAGCCGAAGAGAGCATGTCAACGTCACCCGTTTTCAGTTTCTCAAAGTTTTCTTGATGAGGAGAGAAAGTACGCTCTACCTCGAACCCCAACGCTTTCAATACATTGGTAACCAGTGATGCCGTTGTACGGTGGAACGACAAATCTGTTACGCCAATTGTGATTTTTTTAGTCATCTTGCCTCCCTAGATCGTAGATTTCGTCCATACAGTGTGTATTGCGCTACGTTGTCGATATGGGAAAATGATAGTGAGAAAATTACTAATGAAAAACAGCCTCATGTTTGAATGATTTTCAAATAAATTTTGATAATAAAGTGTATGAGGTTAGCTTAGAAGGAATAAAGGTGGATTAAGCGGCTTTGTGATTAGAAAATATTTCAATACAATGTTTAAAACATTGTCAAATACAGGTAGATAATATGCTTCTTGAAGACTTGCAGGTCATTTTAAAAGTAGCGGAATTTCGCAGTATCACCGCAGCAGCCACCAACCTCGATATGCGCACCGCAACCGCGAGTGCTGCCGTCAAACGTGTCGAAGCCGCACTGGGCGCGGAACTGTTTGTAAGAACCACTCGCCATCTAAGGCTTTCCTCTGCAGGCGAACGCTATTTACCGGAATGTGAACAAGCTTTGAAGATGTTAGAGCAAGCCAAACTCAACATGCGTGAAGAGCTTGGTATTCTGGACGGAGAAATTCGTATTGCGCTTTCATCCGATCTAGGCCGAAACTTAGTCACACCTTGGCTTGATGAGTTTTTACTTGAATATCCTAACGCAGCGCTCCGCACTAACATCAGTGATAGTAATATAGATTTTTATCGAGACTCTGTTGATATGGCGCTGCGTTATGGCTCCCCGACTGACGCCAATATGTACGGTTTTAAAATTTGTGATGTCCCCAGAATCCTGTGTGCTAGCCCTGATTATTTAGCTGAAAAGGGATCACCAAATGAACCCAAAGACTTGTCTCAACACAATGGGTTGCTCTACCAACTCCATGACATCTTGCAAGATGAGTGGGTATTTAATGATGGAGTTCTAGACCATAAAGTGAAATTGAAAGGGAATAGAGCTTCGAACGACGCCGACCTTGTGAGACGTTGGTGTGTTGCGGGAAAAGGGGTTGCGATAAAATCTTGTCTAGATATGTCAAGCGAGCTACTTTCTGGTGATGTCGTCAATGTGATGCGCGCGTTTAAGCCAACACCTACGGAGCTATGGTTAGTGTGCCCAAGCCGACAATCGATCACACCGACCGTACGCTTATTAAGAGATTTATTCAGAGAGAAAACTGCGGAGATCATTTCCCAACTGAATGAACAAGGCATTGTAGAAAGTAAAACATCATAGGATCTAACGCAGCTTAGAGGTCAGTCATAGAGATACAAAAAAAGCGTTAGCGAACTTCTATCCGCTAACGCCTTTCATCATTTAAACATCATACGTGTTTGATAAACACGCTGACTTTAATGCGAGTGCCGAGTCTAGAGCTAGTTTGACTCTTCTTCAACGTCGCAGTCTGCACAGCACTGCAGTGCGATTTCATGTTCAAAGGTGATGGTATCGTTACCTTCTTCTAGCAACTCGACGATTTCATCCGCGACTTCTTTCTCATCATCCGCTTCGATTCCACTCTCTAGCTCTTCTTCCGAATAACCGAAAAAATTCAGTAATAAGTACTCACGAGCTTCCTCTTTAGTACATACCACGTTTGCTGAAAGATCAGGCGTAACCTCGCCTTGCGCAAGCGTCGCCGTTACTTGTGCGATAGCATCATCTTTCATCGCAGGCGTTAACCAACCCAGATCAGTACTTACGGTTGTTTTTTTACAATCGAAGCAAGGAAGTTGATGAAAGTAGTATTGAAAGGTAGTCATAGGTAATTTCTTCTTTAGGTGTTGTATAGCAAGATTATGCGCGTTTTCTTATAAAATACTATCTCAATAGACACCGAAGACCAACTACTTGCTGCGTCGTCATCCAGTACATGAGAAAAAGTGCTACAGAGCGAGTCATTTACCAGTTAACGCTTACCGGCTTCACTTCAATGGAAAAAGTTCTTTTAATAACAAAGCTAACCCTTCTCCTTGATTGTCCGTGCTTGTCACCCGATCAGCGGAGTTTTGTACTTTCTCGCTAGCATTTAGCATCGCGACACCACAACCCGCCATAGAAAGCATTGAAACATCGTTGAAATTGTCTCCGATCGCAACAATTCGGTTTATATCAAGCGACATATTAGATGCATAGCCCAGTAGCGCTCTGCCTTTACTGTGCCCTTTAATGGCTAAATCAATTCGGTTGGTTCCTGAAATAGAACCCGAAAAATGAGTGGTAATCAGTTCTTCTTGCAAAAACTGGTTGAAGTTATCCGTACTGCCTTGAACCACAAACTTCCAAATACACTCGGCCCTTTGCTGTTCTTGAACTAGGTTTTCCACAAAATAAATATTAGGTCGTTTATCGATGGGATAACTATCAGCCCATTGTTTTAGAGGTAAGATATATGGCATGGGGTCTTGGTCCCAAACCGCCATACCAGAATCAGTGTACATCACTATTTTTAAGTCATAGTCAAAGGCGAGTTGCAAGAACGCATTAGCCAAGGTTGGGGAAATTGGTGTCCCGCTTTCAACCTGCTGATTTACATAGTTGTATTGGTAAACACCGTTGCAACAGATAATCGGCAAGGTAACACCCAATTGGTCATAATAAGGTTTTGCTGCAGTATGGTGGCGACCTGTAACGACCACAACATGATATTTATCTACAATTTTTTGAACATAGTCTCTCACCCAAGGGTTTAAAGTATGATCATTTCTGAGTGCCGTACCATCAAGGTCCAAAGCGAGCAATTGGTAATTCATGCGATATACCGAGTTTATTATGTGGAAAAGCAAGATATTTTCTTGCCGCGACTAAGTAATTTGCTCTCTATAAAGCTTAGGGCTAACACCTGACTTGCGTTTAAAGACTCGTGAAAAATAGAGGGGATCGGTATAGCCGACAACCCTGCCTATCCTGTTGACCGAATAGTTGGTGGTCACCAAGAGTTGCTTAGCTCGGCTGACTCGTTGGTCGTCTCGCCATTGAGTAATCGTCATACCAACTTCATCACGAAATAGGTGGCCTAAACGCGAAGCGGATAAACAAGTGAAATCCGCAATATCTTCTAGAGAGAAACTTTGACTTAAATTTTGTGCCATATAGTTCATCGCCTCAATCACACGTGGGTCGAGAGGTTTATTGACGACATCTGGCTGGATACTTTTACAGCGAATAATCAGTTGCTCAAGAAGGTTGATCGCTAAATCATCGCGATAAGGCATATCGGATTTGGAAATATATTCTATATCGATAAATAGCTTCTCTAGCATTGAAACCGTGCTGCTTTCTATTCCCTTGGTGAGATATACCCCTTTATGCTGTTCGTGCCAGCAAAGCCACTCGTTCCAAAATGCACGTGGACGAAAATAAATCCATCGGTGGAACCAAGAGGCATTGTCTTTTTTACGATGATAAAAGTGAGTCGCACTCGGTGGAAAGAGCAGTAAGTCACCCGCTTTTACATCAAAAGCCTCATCGCCATGGAAAATAGTACCCTCTCCTTGGCTGGTGAGGTTAATAATGAAACCTTTCATCCCATTTGGTCGATCAATGACAAAATCTAGCTCATCTCCTTCAATAATAGGAGTGAGGCCAGCCACAAGGTGAGCGTCAAAGTTATACCCGGGCTTTAATGGATCGTTGTTTTGCATGCATTATCTATATTGAGGTTTATGTCAGTTTATTCGGGCTACGAAAGAGTGTCACCGTGATTCCTCACAGTTTATCCAGAATAATCCACTGTTTAGCAGAAAACGCTTCTCTGAAAAAATCGGTCTTCTCCGTTTTGGATAGAAAGTCACTCGGCAGACCGTCTCTTCTATGTTGCCAAGGGAAGTGAGGTTTAGGGGGGGCTTCCTTATCAATAGGGCGCGGTAGATGTTGGATTTCATGGCGGATATCCAAACGTGTAGGTACGCTATTGCGCGCTAGGTATTCAATCACCAGAGCATCGCCAGAAAAATAGTAATTCATGTTAATCGACAACGTTTCTGAATGTTGCACCTGACACCACTGCTCTAGCCGATCCGTTTTGTGACGAAACTTCCAGTTAGCTTCCGATACAGAAATCAGGTTTCCGTTATTCATAACCTCAATAACACCAACATAATGAGTTTCACCATCGTATTGAAGTTCAAAACTCGTGGGGTGCGCACTGGCGAGCTTAAGTACCCAGCATGATTTTTCCAATTGATAAATGGGAGTAGCAACTACATCTGTATCATTCACAAATTGACTCCAAAGTGCTCCCTTATAGGAGCACATTATTGAGATTAATTATCGGTAGTAAACGCCGTTGTTGCGTAAGTCTTGTTTGAACTGACGCAAGTTAGTGTCATTATCAATTACGACCATTTCGATGCCTAGAATTTCTGCGTAGTCAGCCAGTGTAGACAAGGTTACCGCTTGGCTATAAACCGCATGATGCGCGCCACCAGCGTGAATCCAAGCCGCCGCTGCCACATTAAGGCTAGGTTGTGGCTCCCACAATGCATGAGCAACAGGAAGATGCGGTAATGATGCTGGTGGAGTAATCGTATCAACCATATTCACCACCATTCTAAAGCGATCACCAAGGTCAATAACAGACACATTCAATGCTTCACCAGATTGACCACTAAAAATCAGACGTGGGATATCACAACGACAACCTATTGTGTGACGGTGGATCTCTAGTTTAGGTTTCGCCGCGGCGATAGATGGACAGACCTCGAGCATATGAGCCCCCAAAACCTGACCTTTCCCGCCAAAATTGTAGGTGTAGTCTTCCATAAATGAAGTTCCGCCTTCCCTACCTTGCCCCATTACTTTAATAATGTGAGTCATAGCAGCCGTTTTCCAGTCACCCTCACCACCATAACCAAAGCCTTTACTCATCAATCGCTGTGTCGCGAGTCCTGGTAGATTCGTTAGGCCCGTTAAGTTTTCGAACGTATTAGTGAAAGCGCTCGCACCAACCGAATTGAGGAAAGATTCCATACCCAACTCGAGACGAGCTTCTTGCACCATCAATATCTTTTGGTCTTTATCATTTAGAAGCTCTGGCGCCATCTCATAGGTTGATGCATATTCGTCAAGCAAATGATTCACATCTGATTCTGATACCGAGTTGACTACATCGCTCAGCTCACCCAGCCCATAAGCATTCACTTCGTAACCAAATTGAATTTGTGCAGAGACTTTATTGCCTTCCGTTACGGCAACTTGGCGCATGTTGTCACCAAAGCGTGCAACTTTAAGTTGTTTGCCGGCTTCTACACCAATTGCGGCGCGACACCATTCATCAACATCTTTATGCACTTGCTCGTCTTCCCAGTGGCCCACAACCACTTTTCGCTCAATATTCAGACGAGTACCAATAAAACCGAACTCACGGCAACCATGCGCACTTTGATTGAGATTCATGAAATCCATGTCAATCTCATCCCATGGCAGTTGCGCATTAAACTGTGTATGTAGATGTAGGAATGGTTTGTTAAGTTGAGTTAAGCCTGCAATCCACATTTTCGCGGGAGAGAAGGTGTGCATCCAGAGCATTAAGCCGACACAATTCGGATCGTTGTTCGCTGCACGGCACACCGCAAGGATTTCGTCAGGCGTTTTTACTGTGCCTTTGTTAGCGATGTCTACAGAAATTCCTGGAGCTGCATTTAGGCCAGCAATGATTTCTTCACTGTTATTTGCCACACTTTCTAAAACTTTTGGGCCATACAGATGCTGAGAACCTGTCACAAACCATACTTGTTTCTCATTGAAAATATTCATCATGTATCCTTATTTTTTGGTTTGACCGTAGTAGGCGTTTGCGCCGTGCTTACGTAAATAGTGTTTATCCAAGAGCGATGGATTAATCGAACTTACGCCCGAGTTGATTTGTAATGTTTGTAATGCCATACCAGCAACCACCTCCACCACCACAGCATTATGTACAGCTTGATGTGGATCTTTCCCCCAAGTAAACGGTGCGTGCTCTTTAACAAGAATACCGGGAGCAGCCATCGCGTCTCCGTCACCAATGGTTTCAACAATCACTTTGCCGGTGTTTAACTCATAATCTTCAGCAATCTCTTTGTCACTCAATGCTCGAGTACAATCGATTTGACCATAGAAATAGTCCGCGTGAGTGGTCCCCAGAGCCGGAATGGCGCGACCTGCTTGAGCCCATGCTGTCGCTTGTGGCGAATGAGTATGGACAATACCGCCAATATCGGGATATTGGCGATAAAGCTCTAAATGCGTCGCGGTATCTGAAGAAGGATTCATCTCTCCCTCAACGATTCGGCCTTGTAGATCCACAATTACCATGTTGGCGGCGCTGAGTTCGCTGTATTCAACACCACTCGGTTTAATGACGACCAAACCTGACTTACGGTCGATGCCTGAAACATTCCCCCAAGTGAAGGTCACAAGGTTATGGCGCTGGAGGTCCATATTGGCTTGCCAAACTTGATGACGAAGTGCTTTAAGGCGATCTGCGGTTAAATCAACGTCGGTCCATACTGTTTGTTCAGACATTGTCACGCTCCTGAGATTGATGAAATTCAGCAAGCTGCTCCATATGCTGCCCTAATTGACGATAGGTCGCATATCGCTCCGCTCTCATCGCTTGTACTTCTGGGTTTGGTAAATAGGCTTGACGAACGGGGCTGGCCATCACACTTTGTGCTGCTTTGGTATTTGGGTAAACGCCTGCGGCTACTGCAGCAAATATCGCCGCCCCCAAGGCACAGCATTGCTCCGACTCTACGACGACGATTTCGCGGCCTATCCCATCAGCACACATTTGCATCACATAAGGTGATTTCTGAGCAATACCACCAATGGCAATCACGCGTTCAACCGTTACGTCTTGTTCAATAAAGCAATCCACAATCGCTTTTGCACCATGCGCCGTCGACTCTACAAGCGCTGAGAATATAGCGGGTGAAGCACTGCCAAGATTCAAATCGCAAATTGCACCTTTTAAACGCTGATTTGCATAGGGTGTACGTCGACCATTAAGCCAATCCATTGCCACTGGTGTGTACTGATCAATGCCTTGCTGCTCTGCCGCTTCCGAAAGCATTGGCAGTAAGTCAGAAGCGATTTCTTCCGCGGTCAACGCAAAGTCTGGGTTACGCTCTACATAAGCCTGCAATGGCCACATCAATACGTTTTTAAACCAAGCGTACATATCACCAAACGCTGATTGCCCCGCTTCTAAAGCGAGCAACTCGGGCATAGCACTGCCTTCTACTTGGCCACAAATCCCATGAATAGTGCGGTCACCGACCTGCTCTGCTTCCACCATTAAAATGTCACAGGTCGAGGTTCCAATGACTTTCACTAAGTCATTGGCGCCAGCACCCGCTCCAACGGCACCCATATGACAATCAAACTCACCAATGGCGATGGCAATACCTTCCGGTAGTCCCAATCGCTCTGCCCACTCTTTCGAGAGATACCCAGCCGCTTGATCTGATGTGAATACATCCGAAAACATGCGGTCACGAATACCATCGAGTGTTGGAGAAATTGCGCTTAAGAAGGCTTGGTCAGGCAAACCACCCCAGCTGTCGTGCCACATGGCTTTATGCCCAGCAGCACAAATACTACGGCGTAGTTTTTGAGGATGTTGATTACCGGAAAGAGTAGCTGGAATCCAGTCACAAAGCTCTACCCAGCTATAGGCTCGCTTTGCAATTTGTTCATCTTGTTCACTGACCCACGCAGCTTTAGCCCAGAACCATTCCGATGAATACACCCCACCGATGTAGCGGGTGTAATCGGTATAGATTCCCGAGTGTGCTAGCTCATTAATCAAATCGGCTTTGGTTACCGATGTATGGTCCTTCCATAAAACGAACATCGCATTGGGGCTGTTTTCGAACTCTGGAAGTAAAGCGAGAATGGTACCGTTTTCATCAATTGGCGCAGGTGTCGAACCCGTTGTATCAACACCAATACCCACGACAGAAGAAGTTACGGTAGGTGAAACTGTGCTCAACACTTCTTGGATAGCGTCGGTCATCGCATCCAGATAATCTTGGGGGTGATGCCTGAACTGAGATTGATCAGGCTGACAATAAAGTCCTTTGATCCATCTTGGGTAATAGACAACAGACGAAGATACTTCTTTGCCTGTGTCTGCATTAACGACAAGAGCACGTACAGAGTCCGATCCGAAATCTAAACCAATTACATGCTGCTGATGTGTTTTCAATGTGTCCATAAGAGCTCCAACTTTTGGTCAGCAAACTAAATCCTCTTGCAGTTATAGCGAGAGCGAAGCCGTTATCCCATAAATAGGCTCGCTAACTTTATGGACAAAAACGCCACGAGACATTTTTTGTGTTCTCTCTAACACCTAGGGAAATCGAGCTAGAATCACACAACAATTAGCAAACTTAGCATTTTAAGTGCTGACAAATTCATCTCAAATCACGAAAAAAACACTAACCGAGAGCTACATCATAGTCTCTGCGGCTAAATAAATGGACAAAAACGCTACATTCCTCAGCTGTGATTCTTATCACTAATAATTATTCCAAGATCCACAAATATGTAGGACGAACACTCACCTCTACCAGCGGATGGATAACAATGAAACTAAAAAAACTACTCACAGTCGCGGCCTTATCTGGCATCACTTTACTCAGCGCTTCTGCCAATGCCTTTTTCGGCTCTAACGATGAAACTCGATTAGGCTACCTGGTTAAGCAACCGGAAGAACCATGGTTCCAAACCGAATGGTCATTCGCTGAAAAAGCAGGTAAAGATTTAGGCTTTGAAGTCGTAAAAATGGCCGTGCCCGATGGCGAAAAAACCCTTAATGCTATCGACACACTGGCGGCACAAGGTGCGAAAGGTTTCGTTATTTGCACACCTGATCCTAAATTAGGTCCTGCAATTATGGCGAAGGCAAAAAGTTATGACCTGAAAGTTGTGACAGTCGATGACCAATTCCTGAATGCGAAAGGCGAACCGATGACCGACGTTCCATTAGTTATGATGGCAGCAACCGCTATTGGCGAACGCCAAGGAACGGAGCTTTACAATGAAATGCAGAGACGTAACTGGGATGCCTCTACAACAGGTGTCATGGCAATCACCGCTGACGAACTTGATACAGCACGCCGTCGTGTAGATGGCTCGATTTCGGCACTAGAACAAGCCGGCTTCCCTGTCGATCAGATCTACCGTGTACCAACGAAAACCAACGACATCCCAGGTGCACTAGACGCAGCAAACTCTCTGCTTGTTCAATACCCAACCGTTAAGCAATGGCTAGTTTTAGGCATGAACGACAATACAGTACTAGGCGGTGTACGTGCCACTGAAGGTCAGGGGTTCAGTGCAAACGACGTAATCGGTATTGGTATCAATGGCGTCGATGCAGTGAACGAACTGGCTAAATCTCAGCCGACAGGGTTCTACGGTTCACTGCTACCTAGCCCAGACGTACATGGCTACAAAAGTATCGAGTCACTTTACAAATGGGTGACTGATGATATCCAGCCAGAGAAGTTTGTAGAAGTTACAGACGTTGTACTTATCACGCGTGATAACTTCAAAGACGAACTAGCTAAGAAAGGGCTTTAAGCTCACTTTCGGTGACGACCTTATGGGTCGTCACCACCTGACTTAACGGAGAGAATGTCATGGCTAAGTCCCCCTCTTACATAGAGTTTCGCAATATTTCAAAGCACTTCCCCGGTGTTAAGGCATTGAACAACGTTAGCTTCCGCGCCGATGCGGGCAGTGTTCACGCTTTGATGGGCGAAAATG
This sequence comes from Vibrio sp. RW, assembly GCF_027587105.1. Classification (NCBI taxonomy): domain Bacteria; kingdom Pseudomonadati; phylum Pseudomonadota; class Gammaproteobacteria; order Vibrionales; family Vibrionaceae; genus Vibrio; species Vibrio sp. RW. The sequence continues at coordinate 9,392 of NZ_JAPPTM010000018.1, read as the reverse complement.
GTGCTGGTAAATCAACGCTTCTCAAAACTCTCAGCGGATTTCATCAACCAACTGACGGTCATATCGCCATTGACGGTGAAGAAGTGGCGCTAAACTCAACCAATGATGCCCTTGCTTACGGTATTGCCATTATTTATCAAGAGCTCAACCTCGTTCCTGAACTGACGGTTGCCGAGAATATTTATCTTGGGCAGTTGCCAACCAAGGGCGGCCGAGTGGACACCGAAACTCTAAACAAAAATGCACGAGTTCAGTTAGAACGCTTAGGTGAAACCTTCGATCCTTCATGCCAATTAAAGGATCTTTCTATCGGCCAATGGCAAATGGTTGAAATTGCCAAAGCATTGAGTCGCAATGCACAAATTATCGCTTTTGATGAGCCAACCAGTAGCTTATCGCAACGAGAAATTAAGAACCTATTTAAGGTTATTCGTGAACTGCGTGATTCTGGAAAAGTCATCATGTATGTATCACATCGTATGGAAGAAATATTCGACCTTTGTGATGCAATTACTATCTTCAAAGATGGTGAGCACGTGCAATCATTCCATGATATGTCTGAACTGACTCATGACCGATTAGTGGAATTGATGGTAGGTCGCGAAATCAACGATATCTACAACTATCGTTCACGTCAGCATGGTCAAAGTGGCCTGCGTATAGAAAACTTCGAAGGCCCAGGGTTAAGCCAGCCGCTATCAATGGATATCAAACAAGGTGAAATTTTAGGGTTATTTGGCTTAGTGGGAGCTGGACGAACCGAGCTAACTCGCCTTATTTTTGGTGCCGATAAGAAAAGTGCAGGAGACCTGTTTCTTCACAATATTAAAATTGGCGTAAAAACCCCGCAAGATGCCATTCGAGCTGGTATTACGCTGTGCTCGGAAGACCGCAAAGCCGACGGCATCGTTCCTATCATGTCGGTTCAAGAAAACACAAACATTAGTGCTCGTCCTTGGAATCTAAAGTTCAAAAGCTTGATTGATTTCGACTGGGAGAAAAAAAACGCTTCGAAGCAAAAAGAAGCACTTAATGTAAAAACTTCTTCTTTAGAACAACCTATTGGAAAACTGTCCGGTGGTAACCAGCAGAAAGTCATTCTTGGCCGTTGGTTGTCAACAGCAATGAGCGTCATCTTGTTGGATGAGCCTACCCGCGGTATCGATGTTGGAGCAAAGTCAGAAATATACGAACTCATTTTTAAGCTGGCGGAAAACGGGGTGACCGTACTCGTCGTTTCCAGCGACTTACCGGAAGTATTGGGTATCTCAGATCGCGTCGTTGTCATGAAAGAAGGCGCTGTGACCGGTGAATTACAACGCGACGAATTTAACGAGCAAACTGCGCTTCGTCTGGCAATGCTAGACCAAGAAGGTTCGGCCGCTGCTTAACGCTTAAAAATTAAGGAATATTATTATGTCTGTAACAAGCTCTACAAAACCTCTTGAACAACAGGACGCAAAACGCTCCTTTAATTTGGCCGGCATTTGGGACCGATTCGGAATGCTGATTGTGTTCGCTGGTCTATTTATTCTATGTGCCTTATTTGTGCCTTACTTTGCGACTTTCATCAATATGAAAGGGCTTGGTCTGGCAATTTCGATGAGTGGCATGGTGGCATGTGCGATGCTGTTCTGCTTAGCTTGCGGTGATCTCGACCTGTCTGTCGCTTCAATTATCGCCTGTTCAGGTGTCGTGACCGCAGTAGCAATTAATGCAACGAGCAGTTTGGTACTTGGTATTGGTGCTGGGTTATTGTCTGGTGCAGCATTTGGGCTACTTAACGGTTTCGTGATAGCGAAACTGAAAATCAATGCGTTAATCACTACGTTAGCAACCATGCAGATCGCTCGTGGTCTCGGCTACATCATCTCCGACGGCAGAGCAGTAGGTATCACAGAAGAGAAATTTTTTGCTTTGGGTAACTCATCCATCCTAGGAATTCCGACACCGATATGGCTGACCATGATTACTTTTGCTCTATTCGCTTTTCTTCTCAATCGTACGGTTTACGGTCGCAATACGTTAGCGATAGGTGGTAACGAAGAGGCGGCGCGTTTGGCTGGTGTCAATGTGGTCAAAACTAAGATGATCATTTTCACCGTATCAGGGTTAATCTCAGCGCTTGCTGGGGTTATTTTGGCGGCGCGTATGACAAGTGGTCAACCAATGACCTCCGTAGGTTTCGAATTGGTCGTCATTTCAGCTTGTGTGCTCGGGGGAGTATCTCTCAAAGGTGGCATAGGCAAAGTGTCCTATGTTATTGCTGGGGTATTGATTCTGGGAACGGTAGAAAATGCGATGAACCTGCTTAACATGTCACCGTTTTCTCAATATGTCGTCCGAGGCATCATATTACTAGCCGCTGTTATTTTTGACCGTTACAAGCAGAGTAATCAAGGATAAGTTGATAAGATCTCAGGATCATTAGATTATTCATGTATGACACGGTAAGGGGTCAGTCATTACATTTAGTAGCAATGCCAGTGAATCCTCGCTGGCATTCCTCAATATTTGACTGGTGAAAAGCATAAGGTGATTGGCCCTGAGGCACAAGTATTCAATCTAGGTCGAAGAATCAGGGAAATGATCTCAAGACTGACATATAAAGGATTGAAACTAATCATCACTATTCAGCCATTTCAGTCCTTCTCGCCTTGCCAACCCTTGAATGTTTTGCTGGTCAATAAACGACTCCACAGAATTTGCGTTAGTTTTCGAGAACTCTCGTAATGCCCAACCTATCGCTTTTTGTATAAAGAATTCCTCATCAGCCTGATTTTCTTTGATTACTTCAAAAAGAAGGCTTTCGTTAGTCTGCTGTTTGAACTTTAATTGATAAAGCAATGCGGACCGCCTCAACCAGATATTATCAGAGACGCGCCAACGGCTTATATAATCTTGAGTTTGAGCAGTATGGTTGATATGCAGGGCCGCAACAATGTGTGAAGCGAGCAAATCAACTGTGTCCCACCATGATTTCGTGATGATCAACCACTCGACTTCAGCTAAGAATGTTTCTGGAAGCTGCTTTTTGCGTTTAATGAGTAAGTCGACAGCAACCATTTGAAACTCCCTTTCAGGAAGTAACCATAGCTCTCTGATAATACGAGGTAAATCATCGATATTGGGGAGCTGTTCTTTTGCAAAAAGAGGCTTCAAAACTTCTCTTCTTTGTGTTGCCTGAATTCCATAGAATTGAAATCGGTGACGCATGTAAGCTTGCATCTGTGGTGCTTTGTCACTATTTGCCAAAGGTTCAAGTGCTGTTTTTATCGCATTATTCCAAGTATGCATTTAGTCAGTATCCCTAAGTATAAACAGAGTTCAACTCTAAATAAAAATGGCATTTAATCATAGCGTTAGGAGATTTTTTAATTCATATTATTTCGACAAACTTCGATTAGACTAAGGACAAACAATGACAACTGTTAAACAACGTTTAAGTGATATAAAAGTCGTCCCTGTAATTACAATTAAAGATGCAAGTAAAGCGGGTAAGCTCGCAAAAGTTCTCGTTGAGAATGGTCTTCCTTGCGCTGAGGTGACTTTTCGTACTCCAGCCGCGCCACAAGCGATTAAAAATATGCGCAAAGCTTACCCAGACATGCTAATCGGCTCGGGGACGGTAATCACCACTCAGCAAGTAGACGAGTCAATAAAAGCTGGTGTCGATTTCGTGGTAAGCCCAGGACTAAATCCAACAACCATCAAATACTGTCAGCAGCGTGGCGTACAAATCGTACCAGGCGTCAATAACCCTAGCCTTGTTGAACAAGCTATAGAACTCGGCCTCGATACATTAAAATTCTTTCCAGCTGAGCCTTCTGGCGGGGTGGATATGTTAAAAGCACTCACAGCGGTTTATCCTGTAAGCTTTATGCCAACGGGCGGGATTAGCCCTAAAAATGTCAATGACTATCTAGCCCTTCCTGCCGTATTTGCCTGTGGCGGAACATGGATGATCCCGTCAGATCTTGTCGATGACGAAAAATGGGAGGAACTTGGTCGTTTAATCGCAAATGTTGCTGACATGATTAAATAGCGACGCTGAATCCAACCATTTACAAATGAGATAGCAAGCAGATCATTAGACACATGCTCTGCTTACTAACAATACCTACCCTCACTGTACAACTATCGACCAGTCACTCATGACTTACCCGGCTTTGCTACACAATTAGGTGGGCTTTGCTGTCTGGCTTAATTAGCCGCTTCGATGGTGCCTTTAAAGGTAGTATCTAAGAAGTCATTAATTTCTTGAGAGTGATAAATCGAGAGGATTGTTTCAAACACTTTTTTGTTTTTATCTTCATTTCGTGCAGCAACAACCATTACCGCCAAAGGCGCATTTTTGGGTTCCAAGTAAATCCCCTGTTTCTTCGGGTCGAGTCCAGAAGACATCACATAGTTCATAGTAATTGCTGCTGCATCTACATCATCAAGTGTACGTGGCAGTTGAGCAGCCTCTACTTCAACAAATATAATGTTTTTTGGGTTGGCGACGATATCTTTCAAAGAGGCGCTAAAGCCAACGCCTTTTTTCAGCGAAATCAATCCTGCATCTTCAAGTAGCAGTAACCCACGGCCGCCATTAGTCGGATCGTTCGGGATCGCAATACGAGCATTCTCAGGGAGCGCGTCAAGTGCAGTGTATTTGTTAGAGTAAACTCCCATACGCATCAAAATTGAACGGCCAATCGAGACTAAATTACTGTTGTGATTATCGTTATAGTTATCGAGAAACGGCTGATGTTGATAGCTATTAAGGTCAATACTTCCATCACTTAACGCTGCATTCGGAGTGATATAATCCGAAAATTCAACCACTTCAATATTAATCCCTTGCTTTTCTGCCTCTTTAGCGACCGCCTCTACCACTTGTGCATGTGGCCCCACCGTTGCACCAATTTTGATAATCGATTCGTCTTTTTTCTCGCATCCTGTTACGCCCAATACAAATGTTAATGCCAGTAACAATATTGTGATTTTTTTACCGCTTCTCATGGTCACTCCATATAAAAAATAAAGACACTTAGATATCTAGACGTCCATAATATCGAACAGTGTGATTGGGTCAATAGGCTTGTTAAAAATTAAGTGAAGTATTGTTACTTATAAGTAAGGCATACTTGTTTTCTAATGGTTGAAAAGAGTGAATAGCTATAAATTGATATTCACTATAAATATGGACAAGATTCGATAGAAACTAATACGGAAATGCACAGGAATACGTTTCAACGTTAAAGATACACGGCTTCGGGGGCAATAGTGGATCAAGCAATAGTGGCTCAAGTAGAGAAAGGTGAAGAGATGTTGAAACTCCTCACCTTTGAGATTAATTTTACAAGCAATACCTCACGATGGTGAATCCTCTTGGCTATTCGGTACATATTCTAAAATGTCTCCCGGCTGACAATTTAGATGAGTACATATAGCTTCCAGCGTCGCAAGTTTGACCGCCTTTGCTCGCCCATTTTTGAGAACGGATAAGTTTTGTTCAGTAATACCAATGAGCTTGGCTAACTCGTTCGATCGCATCTTCCGCTTTGCCAACATGACATCCAGATTGATTATAATCGCCATACTAAATTGTCAGCTCGCTTTCTTCTTGTAAAACGGCTGCTTTTTCCATCACAACTGCAATTACTCGCACAATAAAACCGATAATCATCATAGTAATATCGCTATCGTCGATTGTGAACGACATGTTCCAATTACCATCGCTGAAAGATAGAGCTAGACTAAGAAGTACGTCCATCAGAAGTTCAACAAACGGCGTAGCAATTAATAGATAGCTGAGTTTTTTGAAGCACTCAGTGTTCTGAAGTTCAAAAATTATTCCCTTTTCGTACAAACGAAATAACACAATTAACTGCCACAATAATGCCACCGTAAGCATTGTAGAAATCATGCTAGGGAAGTAACCGATCAAAGAGCGCCCTGTCGATAGAGGGAGTGAAACTTCAATCGGAAAACTGGCATTAAACCATGCTGCATTGAACATCGTAGCGCTAAACCAAAACACAGTATTCAGCACAACGGAAAACACTATAGAAAACCAGAATAAAGTAAGAAGTTTACGACTAAAGTTGCTGATGGATTGTTTCGACATGATAGACCTTATAATTGATTAACTTTTTAGCAATACTAATCAGTTAAAAATAAAAATCAATAATAACTTATCGTTTTACGGTAAATTATTATTGATTTTTTGATAGATACTACTTAACATATACCATCTTAGTTAACAAAATGATGAATAGAAATGACCATAATGAAAAAACACATTCTCCTGTCCATTGCATTATTTATGACTGCAGAGCCTAGTGTAGCCAAAGGCATATTTGTGGATGACCTTGATACTGAGTACAAGATCACAAACGACAACTCATGGGAAAACTCCCCCTATGCTATAGACGCGACGTCCGAATCAAATGCTTTTACTGGCGACAAATGCACACAGATAAGCAAAAATCAGTTTAGCTCGCACCCGGACTCGACAAAAAACCAAGATGTAAAATGCTACGTCACTCACTTTCCGAAAAGTGATATCAGGACTCGTATGCAGTCGAATGAGGATGGTGATGTGAGTGTTGGTTTTTCTTGGGATTTTGATTGAGCATGACTTGACCCCGCCTATACCCGACAGGCAACAACCCATAAACACGCTCAGCGAGATAGTGCCTAGATCCATATCCATCTTGACTGTCATAAAAGGATAAATAGGTTAAAGAGGAACGGGCATACTTTCACATGCAATAATGAAGAGGAGTCTATATTAGCTATCGTTTCGCACTTCTCTACAATCATAATCCTGCATGCTAAAACCGTTGTGAGAGAGCTAATAGGTTATTGCTGAGTATCAATTTATATGAATGCCGGCTAAGGCTATTTCGAAATTAACAGCGATGTTTCAATTAGGGTTCGCAAGTGCCTTTGTTACCTCTATTTATGCAACAAAGTCATTTGCGTTGCCGCTTGCTCCCTTCCCAAATATTTCCAATTGTTTATCAATCGTTTATCCATATTTTCCTAAGTGATAGTATTCCTGTGCTGTCTGGCTTTATTCCTTGAATTGTATTAACAACACTGTAACTACTACATTCACGCCATAAGGGAACGGAGATACAATTTTGAATCAACCAATCTTCACAACGGTATAATTGTTCGAAAAAATCTACTTCATCCACACTAGAAAGTAAGAGTTGATCAACGAAGGCCACAAGCATTTCTTTTTTGCTTTCTGAAAGTGAGTATTGTGCTCCTTCACTGCATAACAACCATTTATAATAGGCGAACAAATGGTTGTCTTGAGATAAATAACCAGTTATGTCCATATCATAAAACCCTAAGTTTCGTTGTTCTAATCTAACCTCTACTATGTCTAATCCACAACTTCTTAAATAACTTAACAGGGCTATTCTTTTCGTCTCTTTTTCTTTGGGTTTAACAATACGTACGACTCTATTAGGTTTCTTTATATCAACATTAGGTATGTGAAAGCATTTATCTTGATGAAAACCAGCTACAGAATTTGCAATAGGGGAAAAAGGTGAGCTCGTATTTTCACAGAAGTCTCTAGCTTGTTTAATGACCCAAGCTCTCTCATTTAAAGTTAACCCGTTTTCATGACAGTTAAACTCCAACACTTCACATCCATTATCTAAAGGGAATTTAATATCAGTTTCTTTAGAGTTAGGTAGAAATCCATTATGCACTATGTGTCCCGTTGTTACTTCATGGCCTTTATCTATCATCCAGAACTCTGCACGATCAATCAAACCACGTTCATGAAAATACTCTCTGTTTTTTGTTAGAACCCAACTTTTGAGGTTGGTGCTTTCTAATACAAATGGGCCTGTACCATAAGGAATTTCCCTTGTGTCTTCTTTTAAATAAATAGATGAACTAAGCTCTGACAAGAGGTGTAATATCATAAAGTCTTTTTGGGCCATTTCTAGGACGACCCAACTGTTAGAATAACTAACTTCCTTAACATGACGATACAACAACTCATACACGTGTTTCTGTTGTATTCTATCTAAAATATTTTTTGCAACTAGTTTTGCAGTGAGTCGTTTACCATTGTGAAAATAAACATCAGGTTGAATACGCAACCATAGATCATTGCCACGATATTCATAATGATGTGCTAAATGAGGGCGGTTTTTCCCTGAGTATTTATCAAACTTCAACAACGTGTCAAACATGGCCTCAATGTAAAGCTTGGAGTTAGAGAATTCAGCTTTTAGTGGATGTAATTCAGGTTGATAATAAGGCACTAAGGAGATAAGCGTATTTTGAGACTTAAGAGCTCTACTGGCATCTGATAACCATGAAGGTAGGTAAGTATAAAAGCTATCAATGAAATTGAAGTTTTCAGATAAGGTAACCGCCTCACTCAACTGCCCTCTTCGACAATACTCTTTTAGAACTATCATCAAAATAGCGCTGAATTCCACATTAACGATTAGAGTTGATCTATTTCCTCGTCCTCTCCCTGACTTCCAATCAACCCATCCCATAGCAGACATTTTTTTCATTATCTTGGGGACGTTTCGAGTGGAGCAGTGAAGCTGCTCAGAAAGACTATTTGTATCGGTTTCATGTTCACTATATCTAGGATAAAGGTCACATAGCTTCTTAAGTAGACGTAAGTTGGATCTAGAAATAAAACCTGAACTCTTTTCTTTTTTCATATCGGCTTTTATCGTTTAACTGTATAAAGTTCATCCTATGCTAAGTGAATAGCTGAAGACGAGTGGTGTTTCAACGTAGATTATACATAATATACAAAAACTGTCTCATTTATTATTTCATAATATATAGAAGTTTTGCTTTCTTAATTTAATAATCTACGATTTTCTCCGCTTCACCTACTAATAAATGCAGTCTCATATCTAAACGCAGTTACAGAACGCCTAACCGGAGCAAAGCAGTACAACTAAGTGCAAATTAAAGAGGGTTCTCTACTCTATTGGATTAAGAAAGAAACGGTAACTAATAAAAAACATGGGAAGTCGCCAATTGAACAACATAGCCATTATTATTGCAACTATGATGATACGAGTTTACCTCATAACTACAAAGGTTAAGAGGTTCATTGTTTAAACTGCTAAAATTCTATTGGTTTGTTCTAATTATGTTACATTAGGTACCAAGCGAGGTTAAGTAAGTTGATGAGGGGATTAAAAATAAATGGTAAAGTGATACAGCTATCACAAAATCATTACACGCAGTAAAAATACCACCGACTATACCAATAAACCTGAACTTTTATTAAATTAAAAGCCACTTTAAATTTGTGAAAATTTAAATCATAATTTAAGGGAAACACATTCTCAATCAGAGAGTAAGCTTTAATCTTATTTAATCTATAAAAACAGTTT
>NZ_JAPPTM010000017.1:0-92727 GCF_027587105.1 Vibrio sp. RW | reverse complement strand
TAGTATGCGTTGATTTATGTGTTTAAGGTGTTACGGTGGCTTCGTATTGCGTTGCTCACTACTTAGCTTAGCGTTAGTTTGCAAAGGGCAGAAAAATGTTTGTGGTCTAAGAGCGTTGTTCTACGTTCTAGCTATTCACCTGTTCGTCTTTCTATCTCACGAACTTTCCGGTGGCACTATGTTGGAAGCGTTTGCGGCGAGTGAGTCACTTACTGGTTCTAACATTGTTGCTAGTTCTTTGGTGCGTTTTCTTTTTCTTGGCGGCTCATTCGCTAACAAATAGCTTGGTCGCACTTGGTTGTCAGGTTAGTCGAACGAATCCTTTGCCAGTTAAAAGCGCTTCAAATCGTAGTCATTTGTCGTATGTCGCTTCTTTGCCAAGTGCGTTTTGTTGGTTGTATTTAAATTCTGAGCTGCCCGTTTTACTTTTGCGTCGAAAGCCAGTAGTTTCATAATTAATTCAGCATCTTGGCGCTAAGCCTCTGGCTTTATCGTGGTGGCAAACTAACAAAGCGCTTAAGACGGACTAACAAACGCTCGGCATTTTTGGTTTGGTTCAGTTGCGTGTTTAAGGTGTCCAAATTGGGTAAGGCGGCAGGTTTGTTAGCCACTTAGCTTAGCGTTAGCAGGCAAAAGGAAATTGAGGCTTATGTGGATAGAAAAAAGCTTAATTGAAGGTCAATATGTTGCTCTTGAACCTCTTACTTTAGATCATGTTCCGGCATTGATTGAGGCAGTTAAAGACGGAGAGCATTGGAAGCTATGGTTCGCTAATGTACCAAGCCCAGAAAAGGTGCATCGCTATGTCAGTGATGCAATCACTCAGATGCTTCTAGGTAATATCGCCTATGCGGTGAGAGACAGAATGACTAATAAGATAGTAGGGGCGACTCGTTATTATGGAGTTGATGATTCAAATAAACGGGCTTTGATTGGTTATACTTGGTATGCAAATTCGGCTAGGGGAACTCTGATAAATACAGAGTGTAAATATCTTCTCCTCAAACAGTTATTTGAGAGGTACGAGGCAATTGCAGTAGAGTTTCGAACTCATGTTGGCAATACAGCTTCTCGAAAAGCTATTGAACGGCTAGGTGCAAATCAAGACGGTATTTTACGCAACCATCAAATACTAAAGGATGGTTCTGTAAGGGACACGGTTGTTTATTCAATTATTGATTCAGAGTGGTCTGAAATTAAGCAAGGGTTGCTAAAAAAGCTCAGCTAACAAAGCGTTTAAGGCAGATTCGCAACGCGTGGCATTTTTAGTATGCGTTGATTTATGTGTTTAAGGTGTTATGCGGTGGCTTCGTATTACGTTGCTCACTACTTAACTTAGCGTTAGTTTGCAAAGGGCAGAAAAGCGTTTGTGGTCTAAAAGCGTTGTTCTACGTTCTAGCTATTCACCTGTCCGTTTTCCAATCTCACGAACTTTCCGGTGGCACTATGTTGGAAGCGTTTGCGGTGCGTTAGTCACTTACTGGTTCTAACATTGTTGCTAGTTCTTTGGTGCGTTTTCTTTGTCTTGGTGGCTGAGGTGCTTGTAAATAGCTTGGTCGCACTTGGTTGTCAGGTTAGTCGAACGAATCCTTTGCCAGTTAAAGCGCTTCAAACCGTGGTCATTTGTCGTATGTCGCTTCTTAGCCAAGTGCGTTTTGTTGGTTGGGTTTAAATTCTAAGCTGCTCATTTTACTTTTGCGTTGAAAGCCAGTAGTTTCATTGCTAATTCAGCACCTTGGCGCTAAACCTCTAGTTTCATCACGGTGGCAAACTAACAAAGCGCTTAAGGCAGATTCGCAACGCGTGGCATTTTTAGTATGCGTTGATTTCTGTGTTTAAGGTGTTATGCGGTGACTTCGTATTACGTTGCTCACTACTTAGCTTAGCGTTATGTACTTTGGAGGTCAATTGGATATTGCAGAGCTTTTTAATTTCTTGTCACAAGAGGGTAGAACAGTTATCTACTTTGTTGCGTCAGCATATGCTCTTTATTTTTATCATACGAAAATAGGGTTTAGACTCAGTATTACCTACGAAGTTAGCGGCGATGCATATACGGATAGTCAAATAACAAAACTGGTGGTTAGCAATCACAAAGATAAAACGGTCCCAATTTGGTCTATATATGCGGTTGTGGAAAATGATGTGAAAGTAGAGGTTTACAAACCAGCAGAGCCAGTGGTTCTGAAATCTGGAGAGTCTCTTTCGATTGTACCAGAAAAGTATACGTCTCTCTCTATTGGTGGTGATCATTTTGAACCGCATTTTTTCACTCGAAATGTTGATTTCTACATCAACGTAGGTAATAAATTCGTCAAGTGTAAGGACAGGAAGTTCAAAGATAGCTTTCTTGAAAAAATACCTCAGGCGCATAAAACGAGAATGCTCTTTGATGGGCATTTATACAACGAGAACGTTAATTATATTTTGGTGTATTTTCTCGATGGTAAAAAACATACGGCGTATATCGACAGTAGAGGCTTTATTGGGCATGAGTGGGGACTTGCGCCGAACAACTTTGGTCAAGCTACAGTTACCCCCGAACTAATTGAAAAAATGCTTGAGCATTACGGATATACTTCAATATTCTCTAATTATGTTTGCTTTAAGCGCAATGGGAATGATTTTGATGTGGCGTTTAAAAAACGTACATAACAAAGCATTTAAGACGGATTCTCAACGCTTGGCAATTTCAGTCTAGGTCAGCTTTAGTGCTGAATGTGGCAAGGTTTAAGGTTGGGTGGTCGCGTTGTTCACCACTTAATGCGGCGTTATATGTTTTGGTCAATTTAGGATTTTTACGATGCTGAAGCTAAGAAAAGCAGAGGCTCATGATTTAGAACTCATCTATTTAATGGGCTTCGATGTATGGGGTGACGGTCTTTCTTCTGAGGAGTACTTAGTTGGTTGTCGTAACAGTGAAAAATACTTAGAGGGTACTTGGTACGTATTGGTTGAAAAGGATCAAGTTCTATCATCTCTTATTGTTTATAGCGGCATGTTCGATCTTAAAGAGGGCTCTTTTGGTATTGGCTCTGTGGCTACACCTCAAGAACTAAGGCACCAAGGCTATGCGTCAAAGTTGGTTAACCTAGTCAAATCTGAGTTATTTGATAGGAACCATTGTAGGGCTTTGTACCTACATAGTGATATTGGACAGCAGTTCTATATGAAGCTTGGTTTTGTCAGTATTCAGGGCTCTGACTGCATGATCTACACAAAGGAACCAGTCGCTTCTAATGAAGTAATACCAGCATACTTTTAGCTTTGAGTTTTACATATAACAAAGCGTTTAAGACAGATTCTCAACGCTTGGCATTTTCGGTTTGAATCGGCTTTAGTGTTTACACCACAATAGGTTAGGTTCAGCGGTGGCGTTGCTCACTACTTAACGCGGCGTTAGTTTGCAAAGAGCAGAAAAGCGTTTGTGGTCTAAAAGCGTTGTTCTACGTTCTAGCTATTCACCTGTTCGTTTTTCAATCTCACGAACTTTCCGGTGGCACTGTATTGGAAGCGTTTGCGGTGAGTTAGCCACTTACTGGTTCTAACATTGTTGCGAGTTCTTTGGTGCGTTTTCTTTTTCTTGGCAGCTAATTTGTTAACAAATGGCTTGATCATATCTGGTTGTCAGGTTGGTCGAACTAATCCTTTGTCAGTTAAAGTGCTTCAAACCGTCGTTGTTTGTCGTCTGTCGCTTCTTAGCCAAGTGCGTTTTGTTGGTTGAGTTTAAATTCTAAGCTGTTCGTTTTACTTTTGTGTTCAAAGCCAGTAGTTTCATAGCTAATTCAGCACCTTGGCACTAAACCTCTGGCTTCATCGCGGTGGCAAACTAACAAAGCGCTTAAGGCAGATTCGCAACACGTGGCATTTTCACTATGCGTTGATTTATGTGTTTAAGGTGTTATGCGGTGGCTTCGTATTGCGTTGCTCACTACTTAGCTTAGCGTTAGTTTGCAAAGGGCAGAAAAGCGTTTGTAGTCTAAAAGCCTTGTTCTGCGTTCTGGCTATTCACCTGTTCCTTTTCCAATCTCACGAACTTTCCGGTGGCACTATATTGGAAGCGTTTGCGGTGAGTGAGTCACTTACTGGCTCTAACATTGTTGCTAATTCGTTGGTGCGTTTTATTTTTCTTGGCGGCTAATTCGTTAACAAATGGCTTGGTCGCACGTGGTTGTCAGGTGAGTCGAACGAATCCTTTGTCAGTTAAAGCGCTTCAAACCGTGGTTATATTCCGCATGTCGCTTCTTAGCCAAGGCGTTTTGTTGGTTGGGTTTAACTTCTGAGCCGCCCGTTTTACTTTTGTGTTTAAAGCCAGTAGTTTCATAACCAATTCATCACCTTGGCGCTAAACCTCTGGCTTCATCGTGGTGGCAAACTAACAAAGCGCTTAAGACAGATTCGCAACACGTGGCATTTTTAGTATGCGTTGATTTATGTGTTTAAGGTGTTATGCGGTGGCTTCGTATTGCGTTGCTCACTACTTAGCTTAGCGTTATAAGAAATAGGATAATTTCGTGGGTGATTCAGTTTCAACAGAGCTAGCTTACAATTACGCGAAGATGGCACTTGCTCAAGAGCTAAAACGCTTTGATTCATTAGATAGTAAAGCTAATAAATTTCTTGGCTTAATATCGGTTGTTCTTGGGGTTCTAGTGAGTGTAATCGGATAGGGTTTTGAAAAGTTTTTCCCTCCAGTAACAAGCCTGCAATGTCTGATAGTTTTCTTATTGTTTTTGATTATCCTTAACTTATCCCTTGCATGGCACTATTTGTTTAAGTCGATAAAAATATCTGACTTTCCTACTTTGAGGCTTGACCAAAATGTTTCCTCACAGCTTTGTACCTTCGAGGAAGAAAATATCAGAACGATAATTATCTCTTATCAACAACTACTCGAAGTACACAAAAATATAATGTTACTCAAGGAAAAGTATGTTGAAAAAGCATATGAAAATATTTCATATGGGGCAGGAATTACACTAATTGCTCTATTCTTTATCATGGTATCTCAACTCTAACTGGAAAGTACAAATGGCAAATGACAACAAGCAACAAGGACAACGCCCAGAACCTTCAAAGCAAGACAACGGTACTGGTTTTGGTGTGGATTGGTCGAAGAAATCTGAAGATGATAAAACATCAGAAAAACGTGGCTAATTTCTTATAACAAAGCGTTTAAGGCAGATTCGCAACGCGTGGCATTTTTAGTATGCGTTGATTTATGTGTTTAAGGTGTTATGCGGTGATTTCGTATTACGTTGCTCACTACTTAGCTTAGCGTTAGTTTTTTACTCAGAAATACCCATTAAGGAGGAAGTTTTTGAAGTCAAAAGCTAGAATAATTGTAGTCATGTCGTTATTGGTTGTAGTCATAATAGCTATCGTAACTAAACCAAGCTCAAAGGGATTAGATCTATCCGATTGTAATTTAGACGCTGTGGCTACAACACATGTCCATTTTTTTGTAGATGAAGAAGTCTTAGCATTATCTACATTAGATGAAGTGAAAAAATCCATGAATAAATCAGTAAAGTACGCCAATCAGGTACTTGAAAATTCGTGTATTCCCTTACGAAGAAAAATTGGCAAAATTTCAGCGATATCATTAGAGAAAAATTCAGTTAATAATCTAAGTTCAGCATGGAAAGTTGTGAGAAAAACTCTTGAAAGTAAAGGAGTTACTTTCATTGATACACATACAAACGAATTATACGGTTTGATTTTCCATGAAAGGCATGCAAAAAAATTAGGTTTATCTGGACAAGCTTCTCCATATTTTGGTGGTGGTTTTTTTGCTATTTCATCTGGCGCACCAATACATGCTTTAGAGCATGAATTAGGTCATTTGTCGTGGGCACAACACCGAGAAAGCAATCCAATACCTAACTTAACATTGTTTTTGAAATCCGCTACCCCACAAGACTATCAGGGGAAACTTGTTTCTTATGCTCGCGCATTTAGATGTGGTGATTCAGGTACAATAATGAGTTATGAGACAAACATACTCCCCATATATTCAAGCCCTTTAGTCAAATACCAAGATAATGTTTGTGGGGACATAGATAATGGCGATAATGCACGTGTGTTGCGAGAGTTTGCGCTTGAGTTGCTTAAACAAGAAAGGGAGCAACAGCCCAAAATTTAGTATCAAGTTTGAAGTGCGATTCCTCACCGTTTGGAAGGTTAAGCTATATATTTTGTGAACCAGAAGCTAGAACTCCGTTTGAGGCTATAGAATTACAATTCGGCTTGAATGAAGCTGAGGTTATTCGCTTCATGCGTAGAAAACTGAGAAGTGGCAGTTTTAAATTGTGGCGCTCTCGAGTTTCAGGGCGCTTAACCAAACACGAAAAACTGCGAAGCTCTGATATTACAAGAGCTTATTGCCCAACTCAGTACAAGCATCGTTAAACTTATACCATACAAGCATTT
The DNA here is from genome assembly GCF_027587105.1 of Vibrio sp. RW. NCBI lineage: Bacteria > Pseudomonadati > Pseudomonadota > Gammaproteobacteria > Vibrionales > Vibrionaceae > Vibrio > Vibrio sp. RW. The sequence goes on along the minus strand of NZ_JAPPTM010000017.1, from coordinate 86,295 downwards.
AAGACAGATTCCCAACACTTGGCATTTTCGGGTTGAATCGGAGTTAGTGTACCGGCAGCATGGGTTAGCTTTGTTGGAGGCGCCGCTCACTACTCAACGCAACGTCGATACTTTGGAAGAAATATGGAAGTAGTTACTACTAAACAGCATGTCTCAGAATACCCAAATCCGTTTTATTTGAAGCGAGGCGATAAAGTAGCGCTGGGTGAAATGGATGACGAATTTCCCAATTGGATTTTTATAACCAATGATACTGGCGAGCAAGGCTGGGCTCCAATTCAATATATAGAAAAGACTGAAAGTAGCTCCGTAGGAGTAATGCTGGAAGACTATGACAATGTTGAGATCAATACCGTCATCGGTGAAAAGCTGTCAGTGCTGTATGAACTCAATGAGTGGTATCGAGTTTCGAGGTCAACATGCGAAATTGGTTGGGTGCCAGTGCGCTCTGTACAACGTATTTAAACTCAAGTCATATAGCAATACATCAATATCGCAGGGTTTATACATCAAAATAAAAGTAGGCCTCACTCTATGAGGCCTTCTAATATTACTGGTTTGGCTGACCGCCAAGGCAGATTAGCTCGTTTGCTTCTTCTTTAGTTAAATTATTTAGTAGTAGATCGAGCGTAATCTCTGTGCGACGTTGGGCTGAACCAAATTTGTCAAATCCACCACATTTTACCGTGTCAATTTTCACAAGTGCTACGGTTTGCTTGTTGTCTTTTATTTCAACATTTAGAAAGCGCATGTAACTAGCCATATCCCACCACCAATTTGCAGAGTAGGTCAGTTTTGGGTTATCAGTAGTGCTAGAGTTAGATTGAGAAATATCGACAACTTCATATTGGAAACCGTACTCATCTAATTTACCTGCAATAATATGTTTAATTGACTCTTTAGTGCGTCCATCATCAATGATCTGGATACTTTTATTTTCTATTTTAGTTGAATCAAGCTGTTGAAGTTCAAGGATGGCATTATTTGCACAGCCAGACATGAGTAGTATTGAAAAAATTAGGACGATCTTATTAAGCATTATAACGGTTCTCAATTATTATTTATATTCAGCAAATGTTACCATATGGTATGGTGTTCATAAAATGTTTTGTTCGTCTTAGAATTAAAAAGCCATTACTTGCCCAAGGTTTCTTAAGCTAACCCATGATATTGGAGGCTAGTACCTTTCGTGGGGGCATTATGTCTATGTACTATGAGGAATAGTTATGATAGTTAGCGAATATGTAGTGAAAAAATCTAATGATAACGCGCTAAATTTGGTTATTGAACTGGGTTTGCCCGAGCCAGACTCAACGGGTGACTATCGTTGTAAATTTAGTGTTCTGGTACTGGGTATTGATGAGTATATTTATGGTGTAGATGCCATGCAGTCATATTGTATGGCGCTAAAGCGCTTTAATTTTCTGATAAATGACCTCGTTTCGGAAGGTTATAAGTTCTACTATCCTGGCTTTCTCGATATGGAAGTGGATATTTTGTCAACGTACTTTTAGGTATGCACATAACAAGACTTTTGAGGTCAATAGTTAATGCTGGATGCTATATTTATCCCACATTAAACCGTCTCTAAGTACCACATTTTGTGTTATGACCACCTTTCTCATGTAGGCAACTTCAAGACCGCTGGGATGCTTACATATCAGCTCATTGTGAGTTTATTGCTTTGCTTTGTTACTTTGTAGCAGGCGAGCTAGATTGGTTTTACGCTGCTTCGTTCAACTAATGTTGGTTCGAGTTCCACAACTTGTGGGTAAGCGTCAGGAGTTTGTAATCGGCTTAAAAGGGTATCTACTGCGACTTTTCCTAAGCGGTGTTTTGGCTGGTGGACGGTACTTAGCGCTGGTGTCATGTACTTCGACAGGTGGATGTCATCGTAGCCAATAATTGATAAATCATTCGGGATCAATGTGCCATCTTGATCTGCTGCGTGTATCACGCCCATGGCCATCATGTCATTACTGACAAATAGCGCCGATGGCATTTCACCACGCGCTTTTAATGTTTGGTAAGAATCAAAGCCACCATCACATTCGAAGTTAGATTCAACAATCCAATTTGGGTTGATCTCTAAACTCGCTTCTTCCATCGCTTGCTTAAAGCCTTGGTAACGAGACGAGGCTTGATTGCGGTGCAGTGGGCCAGTGATGCAACCAATTTGAGAGTGACCGTTATCGATCAAGTGCTTGGTTGCCATGTAACCGCCTTGATGAGAGTTGTCTTGGATCTTGTCGCTGGCGAACAACATTGGACCCCAGTCCATAACCACAACTGGCAGCTCTGGGTAACGTTCAAACACATCGATATGTTCGCCTTCAAGGGTAGAACACATCAGCATTAAGCCATCGACACGCTTTTGCAGCAAAGTGTCGATGGATGATTTCATACGCTCGCTGTCGCCCTCGGTGTTACACAATATAAGGTTGTAGCCTTTTTCGTAGCAACGACGTTCGACACCTTTTACTACCTCGCCAAAGAATGGGTTAGTAGAGGTAGTCACCAGCATCCCAAGGGTTTTGGTTTGCTTCATTTTCAAGCTACGAGCCAATGCAGATGGCGCGTAATTCAGTTCTTTAGCCGCACTGTTAACACGCTCTGCTATCTCTTCGCTGACAAAACGTGACTTGTTGATCACATGGCTCACGGTCGAAGTAGAAACCTTTGCGAGCCGAGCGATGTCTTTCATTGTTGCCATAAAAAATCCTTGTGGGAGTAACTTGCCACGTTGCGCGATATTCTGCCTGAAAACAGGGGCTTATGCTTGTTATTTGTTGTTACCGAATTTGAAGGCTAACACCCGTTAACGACGGTTTAGCTCAGGAGTTAAGCCTTCAAGTAGGTGTCAAGCTAAGCCGATAATTGCTCTGATAAAAACGCATCCGTTTCTGCTCGGCTTGGAATAGAGGTTTGAGCGCCAAAGCGAGTCACTGAAATTGCCGCCGCAGCGTGAGCAAACTTAATTGCGCATTCTAATGGCATGTCTTCAAGTAAGCCTGTCACTAATGCACCATTGAAGGTATCACCCGCAGCAGTTGTGTCTGTTGCTTCAACGCGGAAGCCTGCGATCAACTCACCTTCACCGTTTTTACTTACCCACACACCCTTCGCGCCAAGTGTGATCATCACAGTCTCGATGCCTTTAGCATGCAGAGCCAAAGCCGCCTGATGAGCAGATGCGCTGTCGCTTACGGTAACACCGGTCAGTACTTCTGCTTCGGTTTCATTTGGTGTAATCACATCAACACACGCTAGTAACGTATCCGATAGTGGGCGAGCAGGAGCTGGGTTTAGAATCACGCGAGTACCGCTCTCTTTTGCGGTTTTCGCTGCGTACTCAATGCCTTCAATTGGGGTTTCAAGTTGAGTCAGCAGGTACTTGGCTCCGCGAATCTTCTCTAGATGTGGTTCGATTTGGTCGCAAGTCAGTTTGTCATTGGCTTCTGCAGAAAGACAAATGCTGTTTTCGCCCGTTGCGGATACTTGGATCATCGCGATGCCAGTTGGAGTGTTGTCTGCCACGATAACACCGTCGATGTTGATGCCGTCTTTAGCGAAGTCTTGACGAATGTTGATGCCGAATGGGTCGTCACCGACACAGGCGATGAAGCCGATATCTGCGTTTAATCGCGCAGCAGCGACTGCTTGGTTTGCGCCTTTACCGCCAGGGATGACCTGATAGTTACCGCCAATCAAGGTTTCACCCGGACGAGGGAACGAAGGAACTTGCAGTACGTGGTCAGCGTTAACGCTACCTAAAACAATCAGTTGAGTCATGATACGAGCCTTATGATATATCGTATTTGAAAATGCATGGGTCTTTCTCATTACGTAAATTGCTCGCCTTGTTAGACGGCGTATGAGAAACAGCGATGCACTGTCGGTTTTTTGTTTTTTTCTTGAGTCAGTGAGTCAGTGAGTTAATGAGCAGGGAGATACGGGACTCCCTGCTTTATATCGCGTTATCTAGTAACTATTACTTAGCGATGATTTTTAGCGGTACTGGTACGTACTCGTCTACTGTTTCGCCTTTCAGTACTTTGTCTGCCATTTCGATACCTAGAGAACCGATTAGGTCAGGCTGTTGTGCAACCGTTGCGCCTAGTAGGCCGCGGTTAACTGCAGCGATGCCGTCTTCTGTGCCATCAAAGCCAACGATCATTACGTCTTTACCCGAAGCTTGAACGGCGCGAAGTGCACCTAGTGCCATTTCATCGTTTTGAGCGAATACAGCTTGTACGTCTGGGTTTGCAGCAAGCAAGTTTTCCATTACGTTCAGACCTTTAGTACGGTCGAAATCAGCAGGTTGGCTTGCAAGAAGTTCAAGGTCGCTGCCGTTTACTGCGTTCATGAAGCCTTCACCACGTTCACGAGCTGCAGAAGTACCAGCAATACCTTCAAGTTGGATTACTTTCGCTTTTTCGCCCACTTTTTCCATGATGTAGTGACCCGCCATTTCACCACCGATGACGTTATCAGAAGCAATGTGGCTCACTACGTCACCGCGGCTTGCACCACGGTCTAGCGTTAGTACAGGGATGTCTGAGCGGTTAGCCATGCGAATCGCGTTAGACACAGCGTCGGAATCCGTTGGGTTGATCAGGATTGCCTTAACACCACGAATGGTTAGATCTTCAATGTTCGATAGCTCTTTGCTTGGATCGTTTTGAGAATCAAGAACGATAAGCTTGTAGCCTAGCTCTTCTGCTTTCGCTTCTGCGCCATCTTTCATGGTTACAAAGAATGGGTTGTTCAATGTAGACAGAACGATTGCCATTGTATCTTGCGCCTGTGCAGACACAGAGACTGTTGTAGAAAGAAGAGCAGCAGAAATAAGAGTCGCTAATTTTTTCATGGTGTAAGTCCTTTGTGTAGGGTGAGCTAGGAGGCGAGTCCTAGCTCGTTGTTACATTATTTATAGATTTAATGTTTATAGGTTTATTACTGATAGATCTTTTAATTAAAGGTGCTTTTTCTACGGATTTATCTATAGATAAAGCAGGGTGTTGCATTGACTCAAACTAGAGTCTTATTTGTTTTTGTTGTCGACCAATACTGCCAGAAGAATAACCACTGCTTTTGCAATCATCTGGTAGTAAGAAGATACGTCTAATAGGTTTAGGGCGTTGTTTAGGAAGCCGATAATCAATGCACCAATTAATGTGCCCATGATGCGGCCACGACCGCCAGCTAAGCTTGTGCCACCTAGAACCACGGCTGCGATGGCGTCTAGCTCATACCCCATACCTGCGGTTGGTTGAGCGGATGACAAACGCGATGCCACGATGATGCCTGCCACTGCTGCTAACAGACCACAGATTGCGTAAACACCGATTTTTACTTTGTCTACGTCGATGCCTGATAGGCGAGTTGCTGATTCGTTGCCACCAAGAGCGTAAACGTAGCGACCAAAGCGAGTGTGGTTAAGTAGGTACCAAACCGCTGCGAATACCACGACCATGATCCATACTGGAACTGGGATGCCCATTGCGTAGCCTGTACCGAACCAAGCGAATGCATCTGCTGTGTCAGTGAAGCCCGTTGAAATAGGACGACCATCGGTGTAAACCATGGTTACGCCGCGCAATAGAGTCATGGTGACTAGTGTTGCGATGAAGGCCTGAACTTTGCCTTTAGCGATAATCACACCACTGATAGCACCTAATGCAGCACCTGCGACTAGAGCGGTTGGCACTGCGATCATCACTGGGATTTCCATACCAATCATGCTGGCTGCGAACGCACCACAAAGTGCCAGTACAGAACCAACACTCAAGTCGATACCTGCGGTTAAGATAACCAGCGTCATACCCACTGCGATAATGGCGTTGATAGAGGTTTGGCGCAGAATGTTTAGGATGTTGTCGACAGTAAAGAAATTCGGATTTAAAAAAGAAACGACAACAATCAGGAAGATCAAAGCAATTAATGACTTTTGATCAATCAGCCACTCTTTACTGATTAACGGTTTCTTCTTTGGCGCTTCAGTTTCAGTTGTTTTGCTTATGGTTTTAGTACTCATGCTGCATCCTCGTTGAGCTTTTTACCGACCGCACACGCCAGTAATAATTCTTGGTTTGCTTCTTTAGCATCAAATTCACCGCTTACACGGCCTTCATGCATCACCATGATGCGGTCACTCATTCCTAACACTTCTGGCATTTCAGATGAGACCAAAATAATGCTCATGCCATCGGCTTTAAATTTATTAATGAGTTGGTAAATCTCTTTTTTAGCACCGACATCGACACCACGCGTTGGCTCGTCGAGAATCAGTACTTTTGGCTTGGTCATCAAGCCTTTAGCGATAGCCACTTTCTGTTGGTTACCACCAGAAAGGTTACCAATAATTTGCTCGCGAGTAGGCGTTTTGATGTTGAATAGCTTGATGAAATCATCAACCGCCATCACTTCGTCTTGGTGTTGAATTTGACCACTCTTGGTCAGTAGATCCAGTGAACATAGAGACATGTTCTCTTTCACTGAAAGTCCAAGCACTAAGCCATCGCCTTTACGGTCTTCAGAGATGTAAGCAATACCATTAGTAAGACCATCTTTTGGACTCACGGGATTAATGGTTTTGTTTTCCAGGTTAATAACGCCGCGCTCACTTGGAAGGGCACCGTAAAGCACTTTCATTAGCTCTGTTCGACCTGCGCCCATCAGCCCAGATACACCAAGGATTTCACCACGCTTTAGAGTAAAGCTCACATCGTGAACACCAGACCCCGTTAAGCCAATCACTTCAAGGCAGGTTTCACCGTGGCTCTGTCCGATTCGCGGATATTGCTCATCTAACTTACGGCCAACCATCATCTCGATCAGGCCATCTTCGTCGGTATCTTTTACTTCACATTGACCAATAAATTTACCGTCACGAAGTACCGTGATGTCGTCACAAATCTCGAAGATCTCTTTCAAACGGTGAGAAATGTAAACAATGCCACAGCCTTCATTACGCAGTTCGTTAATCACCTTAAATAGAGATTCCGTTTCGGTGTCGGTTAGCGCATCGGTCGGTTCATCCATGATGATGACCTTAGATTCAAACGATAGGGCTTTCGCGATCTCTACCATTTGCTGCTCACCAAGACTCAGCTGGCCTAAAGGTGTTTTCGAGCTGTGTTTTACGTTAAGTCGTTTAAGTAACTTGTCCGCTGCTTGGTACATCTCGTTCCACAAGATGCGACCCATGGTGCCGGTGATTTCACGACCCAAGAAGATGTTCTCGGCGATGGTTAACTCAGGGATTAGGTTCAATTCTTGGTGAATGATACTAATGCCGGCTTGCTGTGAATCACGCGGCCCTTTAAATGCGGCAGGTTTTCCTTGGTAGGCGATAGTACCGCCGTCCAAGTGATAGATACCTGTCAGCACTTTCATTAGGGTTGATTTACCCGCACCGTTTTCACCCATTAACGCCATTACGCGTCCTGGGTAAACGTTGAGGCTTGCCTTATCGAGTGCTTTCACACCAGGGAAGGCCTTCTCAATTGAGCTAAGTTCTAAAATGGCTTGAGTCATGTCGGTTCCTTTACTCGGGGCCAGTTGTATTTGGTTGTTCTGTATATGTATTGTATCTGTTTCTGCAATGACGCTGGACTGTCGTTGCGTTTCGCTTGAGCTAAAACGTTACACCAGCTTGGAAAATCACATTCGCGTAAGGTGTACATTCACCTGTGCGAACTACTGCGCGGCTTTCATGCGTACGCTGCTTAAACTCTTCATGAGTGATGTAAGTAATCGAAAGCGGTTTACCACAACGTGCTTCTTCCGTTTTGATTTGATCAATCAGCGCTGCGTGATGTTCTGGGCTGACTTTCGCAAACTCTTCTGCAATCACAACGCCTTCAATTTGAGACTCATCAAGCATGGTCTTCACTGTTTGAGCAAAGCTCGGCACACCGTGAGTCAAAGCAAGATCAATTCGAGTTACATGATCCGGAATCGGCAAGCCTGCGTCACAAATCGTGATTTCATCTGTGTGGCCAAGAGTCGCCACTAAGTAAGAGAGTTCAGAATTAATTAGAGTACTTTTTTTCATATCACGACCTATCGAAAAATAACGTTTAATGGGTTGAGAACAACTCAAGAAAAAGCCATCGAAACGTTTCGATATTGATAATAATGTGTGATTTATCATTTGCACGTCTGATTGTTTTAGAGTGTGATAGCGATCATCGAAACGTTTCGATGGGGCGTTTTTTGGTGATCGTAATCACGAATTATTTGCAGAGTGAATGTGTTGATTTACTTATTTTACGCTTCTCGGATATGGGCTGTTACAGAGACAATAGCGTGATCGGTACTGAACTGGTCGTGTGCAAAGCTGGGATTGATGAGGTGATGGTCGAGCACTGTGTAGCTAGAGATCTCCATCAAGCTTGATGAGTTCTGACAATCGAACTCATTGGACATCAAAATGTAGTCCAGTACAGATCCAGAAGCACCGTAGTAGTGGGTTGGTTTGCGTTGTTCAAGTAAGTCTTCTTCATGCAATTGATGATAAAGATCCCAGCTGTCTTTTAAGCGGAAGTGGGACAGCCAATGCTTGCTGTTTTCGTCTCGGTTGATTGAGTAACTCAGCAGCCCTTTAAACTCATCATTAAACAGAGGCTTGTTAAAGTCGCCCATCAACACAACAGGTTGATCCGTTTGGTAGCGTTGATTGGTGATGTACTGGTGCAGCATTTGAGCTTCTAGGCCACGTTGAACACTTGATAGCCAAGAGCCTAGTTGTTCCTGATGAAGCTTAACCAAGGTGTCGCTTTGCGGCTTTTTACCTGGTTGATTGTTGTCTACAGATTCAGTTTTAGGTTCTGTCGGGCGCTGTGATTTGAAGTGCACAACGTAACAGTCGGTTGAACCTAAATGAGGTAATGTAATCGTGGCATGAACAGGCGTTCGGTTGAAGGAAAAATTGTCACTAAGATTGAAGGCTGAAAGGAACTCTGAATCTGGTTTAACTGGCTGTACTTTTTCAATTGGGTAGCGGGATGCGATACCCACGACCGGTGAGGTATACAGGTAATCATCTTCAATGTGCGCGTTATCGACAACCGCAAAGTAGGGATAACCCAGATCATTCATTAACTGCTCTAAAGACTGCGGACTAAATATCTCTTGAAAGCCAATCACATCACAATCAGATGAGCGAATCGCTTCAGCTATCCAGCCTTGTTTCTTTTGCCATTCCTTGAAGCTGTAGATGTTCTCAAAATCATAATAAGCATTCGGTGGTTCGAGGTAGTTTAAAAGATTGAACGTTGAGAATGTTATTTGGTTTGGTCTATTCAAAGTGTTATTCCATTTAGAGCAAGTTAACAAGGATACTTCACTCACGTGATTATGTTGATCATTTAGCAGCGGCATCTTCATTTGTGGAGTAAACAAGGCTCGTTGAGGTTTATGTCGCTTTCGATAGAGAAATTTTAATGGCTCTTATCTTAGTCTATCCCATCTAATTGCTTTGAATAGACCCGAGTAATTTATAAATAAACGGTAAGAGATAGAGTGCCGATGGTTTTATTAGTTATTACATGATGTTAGATTTGAACCTATACTTGCTTTAACGGTGTGCATTTAAAGCCAGTTAATCAAGTTGGATATAGAATTTATAACATTTGAAGGGAGAGTCAAATGGGAACAGATTTCCGAAGCAAAGCCTCGCAGCGCACTCAGTTTTTCAGGTCTAGTTTGAAGTCATGTGCAGTCATGCTGCCGCTAATTGCTCTATATCCCTCCGTTACACACGCCTCTGATACCGAATCAACGCCTGCTGTCACCGTTATTGAAACCACGCAACTGGTCGGTTTTGGTGAAGCAAAATATCCTGTCGATTTCACTCATTTCGATTACGTGAATCCTGATGCGCCAAAACTAGGTAAAGTAACCTATGGCACCATTGGCACCTACGATAGCTTTAATCGATTCGGCTCTCGCGGCGTTGCGGCAAGTTACACCGGAGAGATTTACGATACCTTGATGTTTTCTCCGAGCGACGAGATTGATGCGTATTATCCATTGATCGCCTCAAAGGTTCGCTACGCCAGTGATTTCACTTGGATGGAAATCGATATCAATCCAAAAGCTAAGTTTAATGATGGAGAGCCTATTACGGCTCATGATGTAGCATTCACCTTTAATAAGTTTTCAACCGAGGGTGTGCCTCAATACCGAGTGTATTACAAAGAAATTGAATCAGTAACGGCTGTTTCTGATTCGGTTGTTCGTATTGAGATGAACAAGCCCAACCGCGAGAAGTTGTTTAGCTTTGCCCAAAGTACTCGCGTATTACCAAAACATTTCTGGAAAGACAGAAAGCTGTCTGAACCTCTAAGTGAACCGCCTGTAGGCAGCGGCCCTTATAAGATCATCAGCTATAAATCGGGTCAAAGCGTGACTTACGGTTTAGATGAAAATTACTGGGCCGCCGACCTGCCTGTTAATGTTGGCCGCAATAACTTCAAGGAAGTGCAATACGATTACTACCGTGACGACACCGTAATGCTAGAAGCCTTCAAAGCAGGGGAATTCGATCTTCGAACGGAAAACTCGGCTAAGTTCTGGGCCAACTCTTACACAGGCGCCAACTTCGACAAAGGCTACATCATCAAAGAAGAGATCAAACATGAGAAGCCAGAAACGACTCAAGGTTTTGTCTTTAACATTCAATCTTCTGTGTTCTCTGATCCTAAAGTTCGTGAAGCGTTAACCTACGCGATGGACTTTGAGTGGATGAACAAGAACATGTTTTATGGCCAATACAAACGTACTCGTAGTTACTTCCAAAACACAGACTATGAAGCGAAAGGCTTACCAAGCGAAGACGAAGTTGAATTACTGTCGCAGTATAAAGATCAAATCCCACCACGAGTGTTTACTGAAGAATTCCAGCCGCCAGTAACCGATGGCAGCGGGCGTATCCGTAGCCAAATGCGTACCGCTTTCAAACTATTGAAAGAGGCGGGTTGGGTACTGAAAGACAAAGTAATGACCAACGCAAAGAGCGGCAAGCCAATGTCATTTGAGTTATTGATTTACAGTCCTACCACGGAGCGTATCGCTACACCTGTTCAGAAGAACTTACAGCGAATGGGTATCGAGATGAAGATCCGTACCATCGATACCACTCAGTACATCAAGCGTCTTCGTGATCGAGATTTCGACATGGTGTCTTCGTCGTTTTCTGCAAATCCTTACCCTAGTCCAAACTTAATGATCGTATGGAACTCTAACTACATTGATTCTACTTACAATACCGCCGGTGTAATGGATCCGGTGGTTGACGCGTTAACAGAACAAATCGCGAGTAATCAACAGAATCCAGAAAAATTGCTTACGTTAGGTCGTTCACTAGATCGTGTATTGCAGTGGAATTTCTACAATATCCCGCAATGGCACGTTGGTGAATACCGCGTAGCAATGTGGGACAAGTTTGAGCGTCCTGATGTCTTACCTAAATACGATTTAGGCATTGATACATGGTGGATTTCAGAAGAGAAGGCGGCTTTGCTTCCTGAAAAGCGTCGCTAGGAGTGAGTTAGCATGGCCGCGTATATATTTCGACGTTTACTGTTGGTGATCCCCACGCTGTGGGCGATCATCACCATCAACTTTTTCATCATCCAGATCGCCCCTGGTGGCCCGGTAGAGCAAGCCGTTGCCCAATTAGAAGGGCACAACTCTGGCATCATGGAGCGTTTTTCTGGTGGTGGACAAGAGGTTGATTTAAGCGAAAGTGACCAAGCGTCAGTCAGTGGCTATAAAGGCTCGCGCGGGCTTGATCCTGAAGTGGTTGAAGAGATCAAAAAACAGTTTGGTTTTGATAAGCCGATTCACGTTCGTTACTTCGATATGTTGAAAAATTACGCGACCTTTAATTTTGGTGAAAGCCTGTTTAAGGGTGGTAACGTGATTGATTTAATCATCGAGCGTTTACCTGTCTCCATTTCCTTGGGGTTGTGGAGTACGTTAATCATCTATGTGATTTCGATACCTCTAGGCATTATGAAGGCGATACATCACGGTTCTCGCTTTGATATTTGGTCGAGCGCAGTGGTAATTGTTGGCTATGCCGTTCCGGGCTTCTTGTTTGCGATCATCCTGATTATTTTGTTCGCGAGTGGTAACTACTTCAGTTGGTTCCCATTGCGTGGACTCGTGTCGAGTAACTTCGACCAGCTCAACTGGTATCAGCAAATAGGAGACTATTTCTGGCATCTAGCATTGCCGATTTTTGCGATGGTTATCGGTGGCTTTGCCACGCTCAGCATGCTGACCAAAAACTCCTTCCTTGATGAAATCAATAAGCAATATGTGGTGACCGCACGAGCGAAAGGTTTGGACGAGAGCAGTATTCTCTACAAGCACGTTTTCCGTAACGCGATGTTGATTATTATTGCTGGTTTCCCAAGCGCGTTTATTAGTATTTTCTTCACGGGTTCTATGTTGATTGAAGTGATGTTTTCACTCGAAGGCATCGGTCTGCTAGGCTTTGAGTCGACCATTCAGCGAGATTACCCAGTGGTGTTCAGCTCTCTCTATATCATGACCTTGCTTGGCTTGGTGCTGAGCATTATCTCCGACCTGACGTATACCTGGGTTGATCCTCGAATTGATTTTGAAGCGCGTTAATGGCGAATGAATAACAAGGTATTGATGATAAATGTTTAACAACCCTTTAGCTGAAGCTCGTTGGTTACGTTTTAAAGCAAACAAGCGTGGTTTTATCTCCCTTTGGATATTTACCATCTTGTTTGGATTGAGCCTGTTCGCTGAAATCATAGCCAACGATAAACCACTCTTGGTTTCTTATGATAATCAGTGGTTTGTGCCTGTTATCAATGAGTACGCCGAGACGGAATTTGGTGGCGAGTTTGAAACTGAAGCCGATTATAAAGACCCATATGTTATTGAACTTATCGAAGACAGCGGATACATCGTGTGGCCAATCATCCCGTTCAGTTACGACACGATAAACTTCGATATTTCAGGTGCGGTGCCATCGGAACCCGATTCAGTCAACTGGCTAGGAACCGATGATAAAGGGCGTGATGTATTAGCTCGCATCATTTATGGATTCCGTATCTCTGTTCTGTTTGGTTTTATTCTGACGATTGTATCGAGCGTGGTCGGCGTCGTCGTCGGGGCGACTCAAGGTTACTACGGTGGTTGGGTCGACTTGTTTGGGCAACGATTTATTGAAGTCTGGTCTGGAATGCCGACTCTGTTCTTGTTGATTATTTTGTCTAGCTTTATTGAGCCGAATTTCTGGTGGTTGCTCGGGATTATGGTGCTGTTCAGTTGGATGAGTTTAGTTGGCATCGTGCGAGCTGAATTCTTACGCTGTCGAAACTTTGATTACGTAAGAGCCGCGCAGGCTATGGGCGTTGACGATAAACGCATTATGCTTCGTCATATGCTGCCCAACGCGATGGTCGCATCACTAACCATGATGCCATTTATCCTTTCTGGCTCGGTGACCACATTAACCTCATTAGACTTCTTGGGCTTTGGCCTTCCTGCGGGTTCGCCTTCATTAGGTGAGCTATTGGCGCAAGGTAAAGCTAACTTGCAAGCGCCTTGGCTTGGCATTTCTGCTTTCGTCGTGCTTTCACTGATGTTGACGTTACTTGTCTTCGTTGGTGAAGCGGTACGTGATGCTTTCGATCCACATCAACAGAAGTAAGGATCAGTTATGACTTCAAATACAGCTCCTGCTTCTCCAGTTCTAACTATCGACAAATTGTCTGTCGGTTTCGGGCGAAAAGATTCGATAGAACAAGTGACACAAGATGTCTCTTTAGAAATATACAAAGGTGAAACGCTCGCTCTGGTGGGTGAGAGTGGTTCCGGTAAATCGGTTACGGCTAACTCAGTATTGAAACTTCTACCTAAAGGTTCATCTCATTACTTAAACGGTAAGATCAATTTCTCTGGCACTGATATTCTGAGTTGTTCTGAAAGGCAGTTGCGTGGGATTCGAGGTGGCCGCATTGGAATGATCTTCCAAGAGCCTATGGTTTCGCTTAATCCGCTTCATCGAGTCGGTAAACAGTTGGTTGAAACGCTCGCTATTCACCGCGGTATGCGAACCAATAAAGCGCAAGCCTTGGCGATAGAGTGGCTTTCTAAGGTGGGTATTCGCTACCCAGAGCAAAAAATTTCAGCGTATCCACATGAGTTGTCCGGTGGTGAGCGTCAACGTGTGATGATAGCGATGGCACTGATCAATGAGCCAGAGTTGCTTATTGCGGATGAACCCACAACCGCATTGGATGTGTCGGTACAAGCGCAGATCCTCGACCTGTTAAAAGATCTGCAACAAGAGTTGGGTATGGCGATGCTCTTTATCACCCATGACTTGAGTATCGTTCGTAAAATTGCCGACAGAGTCGCGGTAATGAAAGACGGTCGCCTTGTTGAAAGTAACGATTGCAAAACGCTGTTTAACGCGCCTGCTCACCCTTACACTCAAAAGCTCATCAACTCCGATCCAAAAGGTTTGCCTGTCCCCGTATCACCAGAAAGTAAACCTCTGCTTGATGTGAACCAACTGCGCGTTTGGTTCCCGATTACGGGCGGTTTGTTCAAACGCACGATTTCACATGTTAAAGCGGTCACTGACATGGAGTTTACTCTGAAAAAAGGGCACTCAATCGGCCTTGTGGGCGAAAGTGGTTCGGGCAAATCGACAACCGGTATGGCTATATTGAAGTTGGTGGAGAGTGAAGGCTCGATTACTTATTCGAGCGAACAGCTTCAAGGCTTAAACCGACAACAGATGTGGCCGTTTCGAAGCCGCATGCAAGTAGTTTTTCAAGACCCATTCTCGGCATTGAACCCAAGAATGTCGGTCGCTCAAGTGATTGGTGAAGGTTTACTTGTGCATCAAGACCTAGACGAGAACGAACTAGACCAACGCATCTGTGACGTAATGAAAGAGGTCGACCTCAACCCTGAAACTCGTCACCGCTACCCCAACGAATTTTCTGGCGGACAAAGGCAGCGTATCGCTATTGCACGCGCACTGATTTTAAAGCCAGAGTTTATCTTGTTAGACGAACCAACATCGTCACTCGACAGGACCGTCCAAGCGCAAGTGTTGGATCTACTGAAGTCACTGCAAGAAAAGTATGACCTGACGTACCTGTTCATTAGCCATGATTTGAATGTCGTGAAATCCCTCTGTCATTACACCATCGTGATGAAAGCGGGTGAGGTGATAGAGAAGGGTGACACTGAGACTTTGTTTGGTAATCCGCAGCATGAATACACCAAGCAACTGGTTAGCCTATCGAATGTTGGTGGGGTTTTATAACGCAGAGAGTTTATTTAAAACAAATGGACTCTGGTTGAATTCAACATGGTCATTTACTTGTTTTACTATTACACTGCGCCCAATATTTCAGAAGTACATATTTAGGTAGAGGTCACCATGGACCAAGAACATTACGAAGACGCTGATTACGAAGGTTACGAGCACGGTGAAGAAGGCGAAGAGATTGAAATCGAAGCCATTGGTATCGATGTTTCTTCTCAGCCAATCGAGCTCTACAAAGCGTTTAAGATTGCTAACCTAGTAAGCGGTGGCGGTGAGGCTAAACACATCATTTCTGAAGGCTACGTAGCGGTAAATGGTGAGCTAGAAACGCGTAAGCGCCGCAAGATGTACGATGGTGACTTTTTCGAATTCAACCAAGAATATTATGTAGTGGTGTGTGATCAGCCAGTACAAGAAGAATCAGAAAAGCCGAAAAAGAAAGAAGCGTCTAAACAAAATAACAAGGCGAAGAAAGGCCAGTCTAAAAAGGGTTCAAGCAAGAAAGAATCACAGCGCAGCACTGCAGATATACTAAGCGCTAAAGCTGAACCTAAGAAAGAGAAAAAAGAGAAGAAAGAAAACAAATCGAAAAAGAAAGCGGACACGCCAAAGCCCCAACGTGACGATAAAAGCGGCCGTAATTCGATTGAATTCTTTTAAACTATAGTTCTAAAGTACAGCTCTAAATTGCTGCTCTAAAAGCTATGCTTTTGAAATTTAAGCAACGTTCAACCTCGGTTTGTGTTGAATAGGTATCGAGAGGCTCACTATTTAGTGAGCCTTTTTTGATCCGCTAGACTTAACCTATGATCTGGGTTTAAGGCTTGCTTGAAAAAGCTATATGTATGCCTAGCACCAACGAGTCGTTGAACTGTGTGAAAGTTTCTAATTCTGACCAACCATGTATTTAATGAGTTACGCTTTGTCGTCTCCATAGCTGAGGTATTGGATACACAGATCATGAAAAGCCTGAGCTTGTGGCGAAATCGTACGGTCGGCTAATCTAAAAATACCGATTTGACGCTGTAACGGCGGGTCAATCAACGGAATCCACACCAAGCGGGTTTCATTGGTTGGGAAGGCTAGCTTAGGCAGCGTGGTCACGCCTATCCCGAGTTCTAATACAGAAAACAGGGAAGTAATGTTCTCTACTGAATACAAAGCTTGTTCACTGAGCATGCGCGCCGGGGTTGGGTCAAGTAGGGTGCACGTCCCGTTGCGAATGAACGGCTGTTTTAACAAAGCTTGCCATTCTATTCCCTCGGACTGAGAGGCGATAGGGTTGTCTCTGAGGCAGACCACACCAATAGGATCAGAGAGCAATGGCGTGAAATCGATGCTCTCTTCTTCTAAATGGGAGCTATTTCCGAGGGCAACATCCACTTCTCCAGAGAGTAATCTTGCCTCCACACCAGCCGCATTATCATCAATCAAACTCACTTCTACATTCGGGTACTGCTCACAAAATGCTCCTAAAACACTAGGGATTAATTTTGCGGCGACCGATGGCACGCTTGCTATTCGCACTCTTCCTTGTTGTCCTGCCGCGGCTGCACGTAAGTCATTGTCTAACGCATTGTAAACATTAAGAAACTGAATGATTTTTGGCAGGCATATTTCCCCGAAAGGAGTCAGTGTGGATTTGTTGCCGGTTTCAAACAGTGGTTGGCCGAGTATTTTTTCTAGCTCTTTTATTGAGGTAGAAAGTGCCGCTTGCGATCGATTTGCACGGTGAGACGCTGCTCGAAATCCGCCTTCTTCGACCACTAAAACAAAATGTTTTAACTGTTGTAGCTTAATGCTCATGGCACTGATCCTTCTCTAGCCCTTGTTATACCTTGCTTCTTGTATAGTGATAGGTTTTATTTATCAAATGCACAAAATTTACCGTTAGATTTATCATTCGTCAAGGTGCAGTATTTAACTATCTTGAAACATAGTTGTTACAAAGTTGGATGGAATCGTGAACGCACAAACTAAAAAACACCCAGTAAAAACCGCTCTTTTTGCTTCAAAAGCACCACTAGAGTGGGCGATCGTAAATAACGGTACTCTATACACCGCGCAGATTCCTATTGATGAAACGGGCGCAGTCGTAGAGGGCGGTATCGAAGCGCAAACTCGTCAGACTTTTAACAACCTTGTTCATACGTTGGAGTGTGCAGGCGAATCTATGGATTCCGTGCTGCAAGTTCTAATTTACGTGACAGACCGTGAATACCTAAAAACGGTAAACAGCGTATACGGAGAATACTTCAATGCACCTTATCCAAACCGTGCGGCGGTCGTCGTTGCAGGGTTAGCAAGAGAAGAGATGCTGGTTGAGTTCGTGGTTTACGCATCAGCCTCTCAACCTGAATAATTCGACTGTGAACTAAGGCTATTTGCGGATTAAAGCTATTTGTTTGTAAAGAAATTAGTCTGTAAAGATCTTTATTGATACAAGCGACTTGGTTCAGTTTTAGATACAAGATTTAAACGTTATTCCTTATATAAATTAACGTTTTATTCATTAATCAGATGGTTGCCAGACTCGACCGCAACCTAACCGTTACAAGGACAGAATGATGACTCAATTACAGAATGTTCAAGCAGAAAACGCACTTTACATTGGCGGCGAATGGCAAGCGGGTGTAAGCACCGTTGCGAACATCAACCCATCAGATATTTCTGAAAACATCGGTAACTTTGCACAAGCAAGTGCTGAACAAGTTCAACAAGCGATTTCAGCGGCGAAACACGCCCAACCAGAGTGGGAAAAAACGCCAATTGAACGCAAGCAGGCGGTACTTCAAGCGATTGGTGATGAGCTGATTGCACGTTGTGATGAACTAGGCACGTTGCTTTCTCGTGAAGAAGGTAAGCCTTTTGCTGAAGGTCGTGGTGAGATTTACCGTGCTGGTCAGTTCTTCCAATACTTTGCAGCAGAAGTACTTCGTCAAATTGGCGACAACGCTGAATCAGTACGCCCTGGCGTCTCTGTTGAAGTGACTCGTGAAGCGGTAGGCGTTATCGGCATCATCTCTCCTTGGAACTTCCCGACAGCAACGGCTGCTTGGAAAATTGCTCCAGCACTGGCTTTCGGTAACAGCGTTATCTGGAAACCAGCAAACCTCACACCAGCAAGTGCGGTTGCGCTTACTGAGATCATCCACCGCCAAGGTATACCTGCAGGTACGTTTAACCTTGTACTAGGTAGCGGTTCAACGGTAGGTGATGCACTGATCAACTCTAAAGAAGTGAACGGTGTGAGCTTTACCGGTTCTGTTGATACGGGTCGCAAAGTAGCAGCTGCTACAGCGCCAAACTTCGTTCGTTGCCAACTAGAAATGGGCAGTAAGAACGCACTTGTTATCGCAGACGATGCGGATATCCAAACTGCGGTTGATGCAACGATTGCAGGTTCGTTCTCGGGTGCTGGTCAAAAATGTACAGCGTCTTCTCGCCTTGTGGTTATGGATAGCATCCACGATCAATACGTTGAAGCGCTAATCAAACGCATGAGTGAGCTGAAAGTGGGTCACGCACTAGAAGAGGGCGTGTTCATGGGCCCTGTTGTCGATGGAAACCAACTTGAAGCAAACCTTGGTTGGGTTGAGAAAGCACGTCAAAGCGGCGGTGAGCTAGCATTTGGTGGCGAACGCCTAAGCATGAAACACGAAGGCTTTTACATGTCTCCAACGCTGTTCTTGAACACTAAGAACGATTGGGAAGTGAACCAAGAAGAAGTGTTCGCACCAATGGCAAGCGTGATTCGTGTTGCTGACTTAGAAGAAGCTATCGCGACAACCAACGATACTCGCTTTGGTCTAACGGGCGGTATCATTACCCAAAGCCTACGTACTAGCGCGATGTTCAAGCAACAAGCGCAAACAGGTTGTGTGATGGTCAACCTACCAACAGCAGGCACGGATTACCACGTACCGTTTGGTGGCCGTAAAGAGTCTAGCTTCGGTCCTCGTGAGCAAGGTCAATACGCGAAAGAGTTCTACACAGTGGTGAAGACAGCTTACCAGCGTCCTTACTAATCAGTTTTCTATATAAGAGTTGGCCTGATTTACAGAGTCAGGCCAACATTAAAACTAAAGCAGCAAACGAAATTAGATAAGTGATTTAACCCATTTTTGAAAACATGTTAGTTGAGCGTGTTTTCAAAACCGAGCTAGAACACTGAGCTTTCAATAGGAGTGGTTATGTACCAGCAACGGATTGTTATAGATGGATTGCAATACTGCAATTGGAACAGAGAATATTTCCAAACACTAAAGGCGAGCGGCATTACAGCAGTTCACGCTACCGCGGTTTACCACGAGACAGCTCGTGAAACCTTATCTCGCTTTGCAGAGTGGAACTTAAGATTCGAGCAGAACGCAGACCTCATCATGCCGATTCATTCAATGGCTGATGTTGAGACTGCAAAAGCGACCGGTAAAGTCGGCATTTTCCTAGGTGCTCAAAACTGTTCTCCAATCGACGATGAGATTGGTCTTATCGAAGTGATGCGTCAGCAAGGTCTTTTGATCATGCAACTGACGTACAACAACCAAAGCCTATTGGCGACGGGTTGCTACGAGAAGAACGACACCGGTATTACTCGCTTTGGTAAGCAAGCGATCGAAGAGATGAACCGAGTGGGCATGATCATTGATATGTCTCACAGTGCCGAGCGTTCAACGCTTGAGGCGATTGACCTGTCTTCTCGTCCTATTTGTATCAGCCATGCGAACCCAACGTTTGCTCATGATGCACTACGAAACAAATCAAACGATGTGATTAAAGCCCTAACCGCACGCGGTGGCTTAATCGGATTCAGCTTATACCCATTCCATCTACCAAATGGCAGTCAATGTACGTTGGAAGATTTCTGCCAAATGGTTGCGACTACCGCTGACATGGTTGGCGTAGAACACCTAGGTATTGGTAGTGACCTATGCTTAAACCAACCTCAAGCCGTTCTTGAATGGATGAGAAATGGTCGTTGGTCTAAAGCAATGGACTATGGCGAAGGCTCTGCGAACAACTCAGGTTGGCCAGATGCGCTGCCTTGGTTCTGCGGTAGTGCGGGTATGGAAAACATATATAACGGATTGATGCGTCATGGTTTCAGCGAGTCTGAAGCTGGACAAGTCTTGGGAGAAAACTGGTTTAATTTCTTGAAAGATGGCCTAGAGCCTCAAACCAAGGGTTAACGGTTTTCGCGAGCCATCATCGAATTAGCAGCCTTCTAACAAACGTTCAATGAGCAAGTGCTGCTTAAACCAATTTCACTATTCAAAAGGAACAACGGTCTATTTCGCAACGCGGTAACCCAAACATGGATTAGCCTGCTCAACACAAAAAACAATAGGGCAGGTGTTAAATACACCCTTGTAGTCATCATTCAAATGACAGCTGCAAAGAAACCTCTGGAGTCAGAGTATGTCTGATTTAACCAATAGCGTGAAATCTTCAAGCTTAAATGCGGGTCAAGCACACACAGTAAGTAATGCAAAAAGCAACACAAACGAGTCAGGGTCTACGTCAGACAAATTAGGACTATCCAACCCTGCACTTTGGTACAGCGGCGGTTTTATCGCTCTGTTCGTGGCACTTGCTCTATTTGATGGCGAGCTGTTATCAAGTTTAGTAAATGCGGGCTTTGCATGGTCTGTAAAAGTGTTCGGTCCTTACTGGCAAATGCTTCTTCTTCTGACTTTTCTTATTGGTCTTGGCCTAGCGGCAGGGCGAACAGGCAAGGTTATCCTAGGCGGCATCGCTAAACCTGAAATGGACGGCTTCCGTTGGATGGCGATCATCTTCTGTACGCTACTTGCTGGTGGCGGTGTATTTTGGGCGGCAGCAGAGCCGATTGCACATTACGTTAGCCCACCACCATTGTATGGCACGCAAGAAAATGCACAGCAAGGCGCGGTGAATGCGTTATCGCAATCCTTCATGCACTGGGGTTTCCTAGCATGGGCCATTGTGGGGAGTTTGACCTCGATTGTGGTTATGCACCTCCATTACAATAAAGGCTTGCCGCTTAAGCCTCGCATTCTTCTTTACCCAGTTTTAGGGGAGCGAGCACTGAAAGGCCATACAGGCGCATTGATTGATGCATGTTGTATTGTCGCAGTAGCGGCGGGCACCATTGGTCCTATCGGGTTCTTGGGCTTGCAAGTGAGCTACGCTCTGAACGAATTGTTTGGTATTCCAGACGGTTTCACGACCCAACTGATCATCATTTTGTTTGCTATCGTTCTGTACACATTGTCGGCATTAAGTGGTCTTAACCGCGGAATGCAAATGCTAAGCCGTTACAACGTAATTTTGGCGATGGCATTGATGGTCTACATCCTGATTTTTGGTCCAACAAACTTCATATTCAAGGTGTAGGCAGCATGATTGATAACTTCATCCCAATGGCAACATACCGCGGTGACGAAGGTTGGTTGAGCTGGTGGACCGTGTTCTTCTGGGGTTGGTTCCTAGGTTACGGCCCAATGATGGCAATCTTTATTGCTCGTATTTCACGCGGTCGTAGTATTCGCCAATTGGTATCAACCATTAGTCTTATCGCACCGTTTGTTACTTGCTTTTGGTTCACGATTGTGGGCGGCTCTGGCCTTGCGTTCGAAATGGCAGATCCAGGTAGCGTAAGTAAAGCGTTCGAAGGTTTTAACTTACCCGGCGCGCTACTGGCGGTCACTCAGCAGCTACCGATGCCAATGCTTATCTCTATTTTGTTCTTGATCTTAACCACGATCTTCATCGTAACGACCGGTGACTCAATGACTTACACCATCAGTGTGGTGATCAGTGGCGAGACAGAGCCCAATGCAATTATTCGTACTTTCTGGGGTGTGATGATGGGGGTAACAGCGTTAATTCTGATTTCCCTAGGTTCTGGCGGTATTTCAGCGCTGCAATCCTTCATTGTTATCACTGCGGTACCAGTGTCCTTAATTTTATTACCATCGCTTTGGAATGCGCCTCAGATCGCAATCAAGATGGCGAAAGAGCAAGGTTTATAAAAGAGAAGACGCTGTAAGAAATTGATGAAATAAGAACAAATCAGTTTTTGAAAAAAGGCTGATACGAAACACTGAAAAAAGGGGAAAGCCGTACTGGTGAAGATACATCAGACGGCATTATTTAGGTGAAGAGACCTAGTCAGAACAAATAATAATGGGCGAGTTCGCTTGCTTCAATAACTATCAAAAACGTGGAAGCTAACCAGCATACTGTTAATAACAAGTGCTTTAAATGACGGCAACGTCCAGTTCTGAATGGCTAGCAAGTTCCTTATAACTACAAAGGTGGTGAGCAAAATGGATGCACATCGTTCTACCTACACTGAATCAGCACTACGTGACGCAACCGTCGTCATGGCACCGGAAAGACTGGGTGCTATGCACCAAACACGTATCAGCTTCGTAAGAACTCTGATTCGTAAAATGGCGCAACAGCAATGGAAAGTGACTAAGCATGAGTGGCAATTAGACGCTCAAGGTTTTGGTCACGTTATCTATAAGCTAGCGACGCCAAATCATGTTTATCATTTGGTTGTTTTTTGTGATGAAATTGCAGACGACGAACGAAATGACCGCGTAATTGCTGAAAAGTGGGACGTAACGTTTGCGCTTGTTCTTGGTGATGTTGATGTCACCCTACTTGAAAGACTTCGTACGAATGTACCGCTTCAAGAAGCAGGTCGTAACTCTAACAATGTGCTTGTTTTAGCGCGTGCCAACAAAAGTGTGCGTGTGTTTGAACATATTGTTAGTCACTTGGCTAAAGGTGTTCAACCAACGCCAAAAGAGCTAGCTGAAGTTGGCTACATCCTACGAACGACTGCGGTATATGGTAATGGAAAATTTGGTATTGCTGATTTTAGAATATTGGAAAACAATCCAGATTTTAACCAGTCGTTCAGTGCTCAAATGTGTGCGGTTTATATGCTACGCGAGTTCAGCCTAGATTGGGTTCATTCCCTAGCTGAGCAGCAAGGCGGCGAACAAGCAATTACTTTGCACCGTGGATTACAGCGCTATTTAGGTGTGGGTAATGCAACAGGTTTAGGCATGGCGCCATACCTTATTAACCACCCAAGGATTGTCGATCAATGGATGACAACCCGTGAACAAGCATTGGCTGCAGTATTGGCGAGTCACACTGATACGGCGTTGATCGAGCCACTACGTACCTTAGTTAAAAAAGCGATTTGTCATTTAGAGCAAGTCGTTACCATCAATGAAACGCAGCAAGAGCTGAACAAAGCTGCTGTTGATGATTTGAAAGAAATAGAACAATCGCTAGAAACGTCTGTCAGCCTGTGTGAGACATGGTCGCAGTTTGTCGAGCAATCTAAGCGCATGAGTATGGAAGCCCAAGAAATCCTTATCTCATGCTTGATGGAATTGTACCCAGAATTAGTGGACGCCCATCAAGAGCAAATGAATTGCAGCGAAACATTGTCACTTCCTAGTGGCAAAAAGATTCAAGACCTTCTTGTTGTACTAGAAGAAAAGTACCGTTGGGCGATCACGACCGACTTTACCAAAGCAGAGAACAACTACTGGTTCTGGTATCGCTCTCAAGACAAAGAAGAGCCAAGGCTTGGAGTGCGAGGCGAGGAACTAGGTGAAGAGCGTGAACTGCCGTTGGATATCGGTCGTCAAGCTTACCGTCTATACCATGCTTTATTGCAATTCGCGCCTGAGCTTTCATTGGCTGAATTCCTTGTTAAACAACCGCAGCATCGTGCAATTGCGCGCCGTGTTTGGACGCTAGGTAACAAAGCGATGGGGGACATTCAAATGAATGTGCTTCACCAAGATTCGCCGCCAATGCACTTACTGCGTTGTAAGCTTGCGATGTTTGGTGCGACTAAGTTTGATCCTCGCTCAGATCGCTGGGTACGCGTAACGTTTTTCCAAGGTGCGCCATTGCTTGATGAGATTCATCAGGACGAATGGGTGTTCCCAGTCTTACCAAGTGAAGTTGAACTGTCTGCTTCGCAAAGTGTTTCAACTCACAGCACACCTATTCACAGCGCACCTATTCGCAGTACAAGTACGAAAGGCCAACATGGAGGTAAATCGTTATGATCGTTTCTCACAATGAACTGGTAGCGGCCGTCAATAAAGCCTTTTTGGGTATGCGTCGTGCATGTGGTGAAGCCGATGTGATAGCGAACATGGTGGCAGATTTACAAATGGTGGGTTTGGATGGTGTTCGTCACTTTAACAATGCGAGCAACTTCATTGGGCTAGAAGACGATTGCCCCGTGGACATTCAAGTGCGTAGCGACAACACGGTTGAAGTCGACCTGCACAAAGCGAGTTTGGCGTGTCACCTTCCAGTGGTGATTGATTACGCGATTGAAAAAATGGTCGGCAAGAAGACGCTGAAAATTGAGCTTAATAACTGTCATAACCGTTGGTTAGCGTATAGCGAGCTTGTAAAGCTGGCAGCGAAAGGCATCGCGTGCATGGCACGTTGGGATAACGGCTCTAACCCTAAGAGCACTTTGTATGTGCTTAATCGTGGTTGCGTTGCACCTGAACTGTTTTTATCAGATTTGCCACTGGCATCGGTCGAACATATCCACAATATGACCATCGAACTTTCCGTCCAGGATTTCGATATCGAACGTTTGTCAGATGGCTACCAAACACACATTGAATCGGAAGCGCTTTTTAAAACTCAAGAGAAAGCATGGAACGATGGTATCGAGGTTGATGATGGAGAGTGGGCAACACTGAAAGAGACCGCTACCGCAATCTTAGTTCAGAGCAGCGAACGCTCGACTCAAGGTGCAGGTGAACTGACGGCTTCATAGTTGCTAGATGTGTCAGAACTAACGATTCGATAGATTAACGGCAAATGGACCAGTTAGTTTGTTAATACAGATAAAACCAAAGAGCTTAACGTATCCTCACCTCGTTAAGCTCTTTTTATTTGTCACCCGTACTCATTCCTCCTCCCAATAGGTCACCCTTTCAATCTTCTGTTTTTATGCAAGTTGTTACGTGTTTAAAGCTAATTTGGTGATTTAATGAAGTACCTTCACATTCAGGTTAAACAAACGGTTTATTTTACAAGCCACTATGCGTATCTTGCTAATTCTAGGTGCCAACGGGCGCCGTTATTATTCGTACCGATGACTTTAGAATCAGATAAAAAGGAATGAAGCGTGCAAGCTAACTTTATTGATGGAACGACCTTGTATCGTCAGCACTCTTTTGAGTTGCCACTCGATTACCAAGCAAAAGATGGACAACAGATCCAAGTCTTCGCACGTGAGCTAGTTGATCTCGCTAAAGATGCGCAAGAACTGCCGTGGTTGATCTACTTTCAAGGCGGCCCAGGTTTTCCTTCTCCACGAGTGAGCGGCCAATCGGGTTGGCTAAAGCGTGCATTGCAAAACTACCGTGTTCTGCTTCTAGACCAACGTGGTACGGGCAACAGCACGGTGATCAGCCATGAAACGTTGGCGCATTTGTCTCCAGAGCAACAAGTTGAGTACTTAACGCATTTCAGAGCAGACAACATCGTTCGTGACGCGGAAGCGATTCGAGAGCAGCTCGGTGTTAAACAATGGTCGACGATTGGCCAGAGCTTTGGTGGCTTCTGCACATTGAGTTACTTATCGTTTTTCCCACAAAGCTTACAACGCTGTTATGTCACGGGTGGAGTTCCGTCTATTGAGCGTGACGCTGACGACGTTTATCGCGCGACCTACAAGCGTGTAGAAGACAAAAACAGAGCTTTCTTCGCTCAGTTCCCACAAGCGCAAGCTATGTGTCGTGAGATTTCTGATTACCTGCTTAACAACGACGTGAGACTACCGAATGGTCAGGTGTTTACGGTTGAACAGTTCCAGTTGATTGGTATTAACCTTGGCGGCGGTGAAGCAAACCTTCCTATGTACTTCACGTTAGAGAGTGCCTTTGTCGAAGTGAATGGTAACAAGCAGTTGAGTTACAGCTTCTTAAATCAAATGCAGCAAGAGCAGGGCTACCTGACGAATCCAATCTACGCGATCTTGCATGAATCGATTTACTGCCAAGGCAAGGCCTCACAATGGTCTGCACACAGAGTTCGCCAACAGTACCCACACTTTAACTACCAATCGGGTAGTGAGTTCTGGTTTACTGGAGAAATGGTGTACCCGTGGATGTTTGACCAATTAGAAACACTGAAACCTTTACGTGAAGCGGCGAACCTTTTGGCTGAGAAAGCGGATTGGGGCAAGTTGTATAATGCAGAACAGCTGAGCAAGAATACGGTGCCGATGGCATGTGCGGTTTACGCGGATGATATGTACGTTGAACTGGATTACAGCCGTGAAACACTGGCGACTATTCCAAATTCAAAGGCATGGATCACTAATGAATATGAACACAACGGCTTGCGAGTAGACGGCAAAAGAATTATCGATAAATTAATGACGATGGTTGAATCGTTAGAAAACCTGCCAAAGTAATTAAGCTAGCTTCGTTAAAAAGACGCCAGAAACAAGAAAACGCTGCATCCGTGCAGCGTTTTTATTAGGTCATCGAACTTAGATATTAAGAACTAGGAGGGGTAGCTTTTAAAACCATTAGGGCTGGATGACGATATCTTGAGTTTCGGTAGTCGTTAAGCTGGCGCGATTCTGTTCGATAAGTTGAGCCGCATAAGAGGGAGTCACAGCTTGAATTTCGCCCTTTGAACGAATGGTTAGTGCTTCCCACGCATGGTCTCGGTATTTGCCTGTTTGTGTATATTCAATAAGTACTCTCATGAGCATTCCATCTAATGTGTGGTTAACGTGCTACTAACATTAGTCATTTAGACATGGTTGCGCACCTGTTAAATATGAAACATAAGATTAACCAAATGTATCGAGCGATAACCTTGATAAATTTGTTATATACATTTGTAACAAGTAATTTTGAGAGGTCGGTGCGGTGTGGAGAGGTCAAGGTTATTGTAAGTTTTGCTTAGGATGAAAGGTAGAATGTACTTTTCTCGTATAAAAAACGCTGCATATAAGCAGCGCCTTTAACGATGGTATCAAACGATCCGTATAACGGAGTGTTTACTTTTTCAGACCAAGATTTTTACTTGCAGAAATAGCGGCACTTTCTAGGTCGGTAATACGCCCTGCACTGGCTGGACCTAGGACATTTGAATACAAGGCTAACTGTTTCTCAAATGATAAATCCAATTGGTTATAGAGATTTTGGCGAATTTGAGCGTGCTGTTGCGGCTCAGCGTTCGATAACCCTTCCAATGTATCGTAGATGAGAGCTGTTGTATCCATAGATGGTCCTTAGTAAACCTTTACAAAATAAGGAGGATTATGCACTCAGTCTCACTTTTGTTCTGCGATATCGATCTCATTATGTGTGAATTGACTGTATTATGTAATCAGTTAGTTAAAACGTGTGGTGACTGAAATGTCGAAACTGGTGTAATTAGGCTCTCTATAATCAATAAGACGTAGACAATAGTTTTTGCTCGCTACTTGTAGCAGAGAGTATTTGTGCTTATTGTGATCAACAATATTTAACCTATGTTCGCACTAGGAGTCATTGTGGATTTAGATATACATCAGGTTGATTCGTTCACAACTCAAGCTTTTAAAGGAAACCCAGCAGGGGTTTGTATTTCACAAGAGCCCTTGGATGAGTCATTAATGTTTTCAATAGCAGAAGAGATGGCGGTGTCAGAAACGGCTTTTCTGGCGCTTAACACCATGACGCTTAGATGGTTTACGCCTGAAGTTGAAGTGAAAATATGCGGACACGGCACTTTGGCGACAGTGCACGTATTGAAAGAACAAGGGTTTGTGAAAGCAGGTGGCCGAGTCGTGTTTAATACTTTGTCTGGAGAGTTAGCTGCCACCGTTTGTGAGTCTTCTATCGAGCTTGATTTCCCTAGTACTGATTTATCATCGGGTTCTGATCCCGACGGAGCGTTGCTTGAATATCTGGGCTTAGCACGGAATCAAGTTGTATCATTCAGGGAGTTTGATTCAAAGCAGTTAATAGAAGTCGTCGATGAGCATGTACTATTAAATTTGTCACCTAACTTTGATGCCTTGAAAGGCATTAAGGGGCGAGGAGTTGTGGTGACGGCATTATCATCGAACCCTGAGCTCGACTTTGTTTCTCGTTATTTTGCTCCCTGGGTGGGGGTTAATGAGGACCCAATGACTGGCTCGGCGCATTGCGCTCTGACTCAATACTGGTCAGAGAAGTTGAATAAACGCAGTTTTGACGCTTATCAAGCATCGTATCGTGGTGGTTATATTTCTACGAAGTTACAAACGAATGGGCGGATTAAGCTGATTGGTACTGCAACTACCGTGATCAGTGGAATATTGAAGTTGTAGGTTCTAAGCAAGTTATCTTATGAGCTTGCGTTTTCTAACTTGCTCTTATTTTCAATGTCTGTTTTTATTAGTCGGGCTTATTCTTCAGTCATGCCTATTTGATTGACTAAATAGCTAAAGTGTCATTGTCATTATTTAAGGAATCGCCGTGTCAGCCTTCTACCTTTCACAAGTGCTCGTCGCCATCGCTATATGTTTCGACTTGTTGTCTTTTCAGTTCAAAGAAAGGAAGAAAATCGTTACGTGTTTGTTTTTCGCTGGCGTTCTTATTTCGAGTCATTTCATTCTTCTTGAGCAATGGACAGCGGCGAGTTTGATGATTATCGCGACTGTACGTTATTTGACGAGTGTGTTCTCGACATCACCTAAATTAAAATACCTCTTTTGTTCTATGTCATTAGTGGCAACCGTTTTTACTTATTCTGGGGTTGTGAGCGTATTAAGTTGTTTGGCTTCAGTTTTTCAAACTTTAGCGGCGTTCAATAAAGACGATCGTCGCTTGAGAGAGTTGATGATAATAGGAACCAGTTTTTGGCTAATTCATAACTATTTGGTTGGCTCTCCAACCGCAGTGGTAATGGAAGTCTTGTTTATATGCAGCAATTTAGTGGGTTATTACCGTTTTTATTTCAAAAAAAGTGCAGTGGTATAAACGGAGTACGTCGTGGTTAAAATTCGAAACTATCAAGCGAGTGACGCCAAAGCACTGTGGGAAATTTACTTTAATACCGTTCGTAATATTAACGTTCGTGATTACTCTCAAGAACAAGTCGAGGCTTGGGCACCAAGTTATTTTGACTCCGAACTTTGGCAAAAGTGTTTGCACCGTATACAACCCTTCGTGGCCGAGTTAGAGGGAGTTGTGGTTGGTTATAGCGACCTTCAACCGAATGGGTTGATTGATCATTTTTTCTGTCATCATGAATACCAGGGCAAAGGTGTAGGAAGAGCCTTAATGGAACATGTGTTTTCTATTGGTGCAGATCTCGGAGTGACTCGGTTTTTCTCTGAGGTGAGTATTACCGCCAAGCCTTTCTATGAGCACTTTGGTTTTACGGTTGTGGATGAGCAGGAGGTCGACATGCGTGGAGTTAAGCTGACAAATTACGTTATGGAGAAAGTGACCTAATAACCTAATCTGTAGCAAAGGATGAAAGGGCGTGAACCAATCACACCCTCTAGGAATTATTCGTGTTTATCTATTTTGCTTACTTTGGCAGTAACACTTTATCGATCACGTGGATTACGCCATTGCTTGCTTCAACGTCTGGCATTGCGATTTTAGCGTTATTAATCATTACGTTACCATCGTCAATTGCTATCATTACAGCTTCCCCTTGCACCGTTTCAGCACTATTAAGCTTCATGACTTCTGTGGCCATAATTTTCCCAGGTACGACATGATAAGTCAGCACTGCGACTAACTTGTCTTTATTCTCTGGTTTCAACAGCATATCGACCGTTCCCTCTGGCAGTGCAGCAAATGCCTCATCGGTTGGGGCAAATACGGTAAATGGTCCGTCGCCTTTCAATGTATCGACTAAGCCTGCTGCTTTTACCGCCGCGACTAAGGTTGTGAACGAGCCATTTTCTGCAGCCACGTCAACGATGTCTTTCTTCATACCATGATGATCCGCATGAGCAAAAGCTGTGAAAAGAAGCGATGCAAATAGTACTGACAGAGTCTTACTTAAATTATTAAACATATTGTCGTCCTTTGAGTTTGTCTGTATTTCCGACAATCACTACGAAAGTTTAAACTGGATAGATCAACTAACTGAACCTTCGATCAACATCCTTTGATAGCCAACGTCATCATACGAATAAAAATACACTGCTAAATCATTGTTATAATTTCACTTATCTACGTATAGCTGAAAGTAATTACTCAATTAATGGATGTGAATATGATTTTTTACCTGTTTTACTATCGGGATTTGCGTCAATGTGGACGCGAAAGGTGATTTGATAGGTTATCAAGATTGGTCCTAATATCGATTTTTATAACTCCGAGTAAGTGTTAGCAACTGTTGGTGTCGACGATAAATTCTAGCCACACTCAGATTCCAAACTGCAATTTTCATTATTCGTTTAGCTTTCTCTTTATTATTGATTCAAGTATCTTGATTACTTACCACCTTCTAAGGTTGTAGGTGCTCGTTGCTATCCGTAATATGAAAAATAGGTTACAGGTAGGAAGAATTAATAAGGAAGTGCTTTGGAAATACAAATTAGACATCTTGAACTCACGGACAATTCAGATATTTTCGATATTTATCGGCATCCATCAGTATCTGAAAATACTTCACAAAAGCCTTTCCTTAGTTCAGACCAAGTTGAAAGGTTGTTTGGACATTCTGATCATTTTTCTTTGGTGGCTGAAGTCTCGGGTAAAGTCGTGGGACATATGACCTTATTCATGACCACGAAGGTCAGAGACAGACACTGCGCAGGGCTTGGTATCGCGATTCATCCTGATGCCCACGGCAAAGGGGTCGGTAAGGCATTAATGCAAGAAGCAATCAACCAGGCGGATAACTGGCTTAATCTCGTGCGCCTTGAACTTGAGGTTCATGCTGATAACCACGCCGCAATTGCTTTGTATGAAGGTGTCGGTTTTCAATTTGAAGGCACTAAAAGGCTCAGTACATTCAAAGCCGGGAAATACATCGATATGTTATTAATGTCGAGAATTCGACCGGATTACCTCTAATATCTCGTTATTCGTTTACCTTTAGTGGACAGATACTACAGCGATAACTGACAGCCCCAAACCGTTTGTTGTTTGGGGATTTTATATAGAATGAATGGGTTATTATTTATCCCAAACCATAGCGCAGCGCAAACTGGATTAATTCAGTATGGTTGTTGAGTTCACAATATTACTGAGTAATTGGTTAGTGAAATTCCCATCTGATTCTGTATAGTTACAACAGTTTGCTTCGTATAACCCCAATGATATGGTTTGGGGGTCTCTACCAGCTCCCGCAAAGTGCTGATTACGAAGGGTTTAGACCACAATAGTGTTCTTGCTCTTTGTAATGGCGTTCAAAAAACATCTTGTCTATTATTCAGAGTAAGTACACACCTAAAATCCATAGTAGGTGAAATATGAACGCATTTATTCAAGGGCTTCCAAAAGTAGAGCTGCATTTACATATTGAAGGTTCATTAGAACCCGAGTTACTTTTCCAACTGGCTCAACGCAATGGCATCGATCTGCCTTATTCATCTCCAGAGCAATTAAGAGCTGCTTATGAGTTTGATGATCTGCAATCATTTCTTGATATTTACTATCAGGGCGCTAATGCTCTGCGTACAGAACAAGATTTTTACGACCTAACATGGGCATATTTAGAGCGCTGCCGAGCCGACAACGTTATTCACACTGAAATTTTCTTTGATCCTCAAACACATACTGATCGTGGCATTGCATTCGATACCGTGATTAACGGCATTCACCGTGCGCTTGAATACGGTCAAAAAGAACTAGGAATTACCTCTCAAATCATTGCCTGCTTCTTGCGCCACCTGTCTGAAGAGAGCGCCATTCAAACGTTCGCCGATATTATCAAGCATCAAGATAAAATCATTGGTGTTGGATTAGACTCTTCTGAATTAGGGCACCCACCTGAGAAATTTAAGCGAGTATTCCAGAAAGCCAAACAAGCGGGTTTCCTAACGGTAGCTCATGCGGGAGAAGAAGGGCCAGCTCAAAATATTGTTGATGCGATTGAAATGCTTGGTGTTAGCCGAGTAGACCATGGTGTGCAGTGCATGGCTGACAAGGCCTTGATAGAGGAATTGATTGAAACCAAGATGCCACTGACTGTATGTCCACTGTCTAACACTAAATTACGCGTTTTCGATGCGATGGAAGACCATAACATAGTCGAGTTGTTAAGAAAGGGCGTAGCTGTCACCATTAACTCTGATGATCCTGCGTACTTCGGTGGTTATATGTCGGATAACTTTAATGCTGTGAATCAAGCTCATGACATGACGCAGCAAGAACTGGCGCAGTTTAGCTTGAATGCTATTGAAGCGAGCTTTATTGGAGAGTCATTAAAGCAGAAATATAGAGAAGTTGTGTTGGCTTATATCGCATAGCTTTCTGCAATATATGAAGGTAAGAAGCTGGCTATAATAACGTGCCAGCTTCTTTAGTTTGAACGAGAGATAAATCGATCTACTTGTTCACGTAATCTTTGAATTTTTGTTTGGTTTCAGAGTCAGCTTTTTCGTACCAGAAATAGAGCATCTCCTCGGCTGTGTTCGCAGCGTTAGTATCTATCTTAGCTGGCAGAGTAACTGCTTGGGCATCAACGGACGTAGTCATGCCAATGGCTAGTGCCGCAATACCACCTTTCTTGTTGTATTCTTTAGCTTCTTGAGGGAACTTACGACCAATTTGCATGCCGTCTTTAATTAACTTGTCTTGCTTAACACTGATAACGTTTTGGTTCTCATCAACCAATTTCCAATCTAGGTGCTCAAGGCCTTTCTTCGCTTCACGGGTATTATGGTATTTAGGCATATCGAACATCAATGCAGCGTCGGTAGCACTGAAGGTTGCAATAATAGCATCGCTATCAACAAACTCACGGTCGTTACCTTTGTCAAAAGCAAGCTGATATTGGAATACGATCTGGTTTTTACCGTCTGGAACGGTGAGCGTTTTATGGGAAGAGAATAAGCTGCCATCTAGATCTGGCTTAGCTTCGTTGACCGCTAGAATATCAACACTTGATGGAACTTGAATTTCAACGTCAGCTAATACTGCAGGTGTTGCAACGATAGCTGTAAGTAGGGCAATGCTTTGGATTGTCTTCATAATCATACAGTTGTTTATAGTTAGATAAATCACATTCTCATGCAGAGCGAAGTATTTCAAGTTACCTTGTCTCGATTTGATAAAATTCACCGAAACTTAACCTAAGCCTAATTTTTGAACGAATTACTCGCACTTTTCCGCTCAGATAAGGGGGCGTTTAACGACTCATGATGTGTAGGGTTTATATCGAAGCTTTAGGACTCGAATCTTTAGGGTACATGGGGAAACACTGCATACATTGAAAATATCAGAAACCCAACGGGCAACAACTTATTTGAAAGCGGCAAACCAGTTTGTTGCTCGTTTGAAGAGTAAACAAGCCAAACGTACGAACAATTGCCCACATAGCGGCTGAGGAGGTCTACCCCGTTTTTCGTTGTTGATGGAGTTTGTGTATTAATCGCATTGCTTGGTGACTATTGACCATTAGCCTATTAATGAGTTGTTGAAGTAGCTCTGCTTCGGGCATCATATGTTGTTCGGTGATTTCTTCAGCGGAGATTGATAGCTCAAGAACCTCTGACATTTGAAACTCTATGGCGATATTTTTTACTGCTTGTAAGGTGTCGTAGAGTTCATCAGGTTTTGAATCAGAAAATATCTTTATTAATTGATCAATTTCGTTCTCTAACTTATTGACTAGAGATCTTAAACATTCAAGCTTCTCGCTGGCTTTAAGCTCTTCGCCAATCAGTAATTGGCAGCGAGATATCTCTTCTTCTGTCATCGGTAGCTTATCTTTTGGATGACGAGTAAGTACCGTAACATTGCCTCTAGCCTCGTTCTGAAGACTTTGCAAATGCGAGGATCTGTGTCGATTTATCTCAAACTTATGACGAAATTCATTAATGGCATTTTGGAGGCTGTTTTTTTGTAGTGGTTTAGTGAGAACGAAATCAGCCCCTGAAAGCAAAAAATCGTCATGAGCCTCCTTGAATACGTCTGCGGTGCACGCGAAAATGACGGTCTTGAGTTTAAGCTCATTTCGAATCTTATGTATCGCTTCTATACCGCTCATATTGGGCATGTGGTTGTCCATGATGATTAAGTCATATTGGTTTGAAATCAATTTATCCAATGCCTGTAATCCGTCGTAGGCATTCTCAACGGTTAAGTTTATCGACTCACAAAACTTTCTTATCACCATTGCGTTAATCTTGTTGTCTTCTACTAATAGCACAGAAAAATTATCGAGTGTTTCACTATATTTGGGTAGTGCTTTTTCTACTATTTGTCTTTCAATCTCATACATTTCTAACGGAAGAGTGATGGTAAATTTAGTACCGAAATTTATCTGACTGAAAACCGAGATCGTCCCGCCCATCAATTCGACTAACTGCTTCACAATAGAAAGTCCTAATCCTGTTCCGCCAAACTTACGTGTCGTTGAAAGCTCTGCTTGTTCAAATGCCGTGAATATGTGGTCGATTTTGTCTTCGGCAATCCCAATCCCTGTGTCGGCGACCGTAATATGTACACTTGGTGGGTTCGTTGATGTGATCTGGAATTCAACTTCGACTTTCCCACTTTCGGTAAATTTAACGGCGTTGCCAGCAAGATTAAATAAGATCTGACGTATACGTGCGGGATCTCCAATGAGCTGAATATTGGTTGGTGTGCTGTCTTTTATGAGAAAAGATAAGCCTTTTTCGGCGGCTAATGGTGTCAAGGTTTTATCAAGGTGGGGGATGATGTCTGTAACAGAGAATGGGCTTAGTTCTAGCTCCATTTTTCCTTGTTCTACTTTAGAAAAATCAAGAATGTCATTGAGTATTGTGACGAGATGTTGACCTGAATCGATAATAATTTGGGCCTGTTTTCGGGTATCAGTACTTTGTGAGTCCTCTTTGATGATTTGAGCGATGCCCAATACGCCATTCATCGGCGTGCGTAATTCATGGCTCATGGTCGCGAGGAACAAAGACTTCGCTTCGTTGGCTTTGTGTGCTCTGTCAGCTGCTTCTTGGTAAGAAAGGGTGTTCCGTTTCAACTCGAATACACGCAGAATAAAGATCGTGATTGAGAAGGCAAAGGTAAGCAGGGCTAGGGTGATGATGAGTCGAACGATAAACCCGACGAGTTGGTCTTGAAAGTTTGTAAACTGATGTGCAATTTGATCTAGATATTCCATGCTATGAGCGGCAAGGACTTGCGAGAGAAGCTGGCTTTGTTGTTGATTAAGCTCCACAAACGTTTCTGATAGATTCGCCAAATCTGAGCCTACATTTTGTTGCTGGATAGAGGATCCGGTTTGCAAAATACTGGCGAGAAGTCCGCTTGGTATTTCTAAGTTCATAGAAGAAGATAAGCGGTTATCAGTGAGCTTAAGAGTCAGAGATTGCAGAATGAACTCTCGAGCGACACTCAGCCCGACAAGGTTGTCTAGCTTATCGATATTAGCCATTGAAGCATTGTGGAAGCGCTCAAGTAATTGAACTGTTTGTAAGTCGCTAAAGAACGTGGAATGTATTTTCTTTCCTTGATAACTCTCCCTCAATGTTTGTAGTTTCTTTTCTAAACGGACTAGATTTGCCGACATTTGATAAGGGTTTGAAATACCTGCGAGAGCACTGTTCGTGACTTTATCGCGCATTTCTAAAATTTCATGGCCTAATTCACGAACAGACTCACTGTATTCAACGACATTCTCATGTTCAGCGTAGGTGAGTACAATGGCGCTGATTAGACCCATAAATAGAGAAACAAAAAGTAAGAGGGCGAGCCTGATTTTATTCATTTTCAAACTCCACTAATATTGGAGGTCGGTGGCCTGTAAGTGTTTTTAAAAATACTTTAAGATCACTAATAGTTTGTTTTTCGAATGTTTTACCGAGCTGGCTTTCACCCATGATTTTGATTGCTTCCTCTAAAGTAGGCGTTTGACCATCATGAAAATAGGGTGCTGTAATTGCCACATTTCTTAGGCTGGCGACACGAAATAGATGTTTATCTTGTGGTTGACCGGTAAACATAAAACGGCCTTGATCTTTGCTTCTCTCTGCACCTGTTCTTGATAACCCAAAGTAGCCAAATCGCATTACCATGCCGCCGCCAATATTGGTGCCTTGGTGGCAACGAATACAGCCTTCCTCTTGAAAGGTTCTCCACCCCCTTTTTTCGCTTTCAGAAAGTGCAGAACTATTGCCTCTTAAATATTGGTCGAAAGGAGAGTGCGGTGTCGTTAAGCCTCGCATAAACTCAACAAGAGCCGCTTTAATTGAGGCCTCGTTAATATCTGTTCCCTCTTCATTGAATAGATTAACGTAATCATCTGACTGGGAGACATAATCAATAATATACCCCCAGTTAGAATCCATTTCGGCGACGTTGTGTACGGGGCCATCGATTTGGTCAGTAAGGTTGTTAACGCGACCATCCCAAAAGAAGCGGTAGTTAAAGGTTGCGTTGAACACTGTGAGTGAATTTCTCATTCCGCTGCCGTTTACCCCTGCGGATACAGGAGTCACTTCAGCCCCATTGGTTTGCAGGCTATGACAACTTTCACAACTGACACTTTGATCGGATGATAAGTTGGGATCCCTAAATAAAACCCAACCTATTTTGGCAAGTTTCTTATCAATTTGAATTGAATCTGGAATTGGTGATACTGGAGATTTTGCAGATGGGAGCTGTTTGGTATTTTGGCTATCTCTAGTGGAGGTGTGCGCTGCTGAAAGGAAGGTTTCA
Source organism: Vibrio sp. RW (assembly GCF_027587105.1). Lineage (NCBI taxonomy): Bacteria > Pseudomonadati > Pseudomonadota > Gammaproteobacteria > Vibrionales > Vibrionaceae > Vibrio > Vibrio sp. RW. The sequence goes on along the minus strand of NZ_JAPPTM010000017.1, from coordinate 49,068 downwards.
TCGTCGTTATTACGAGAATGTTGTTCTTCATGTTCAAGTAATACATGGACCTTTGAAGAGGCGGTATCATAAACCAATACGGCGATTGAAACGCAAATTACCGTTATGCTTATTACAGCCAGATATGGCGTTTTCATAGCATTAATTCCAACTGATTATGACCATTCAGAGTCGCTCTGATTCCACCTTCATTTTCCTTGTTAAGGATAGGTGTGACTTTATAAACCTAGTTGCATTAAATTGAAGTTGCAAGGCAGGTGGAAGGAAATTAAACCGGCTTGGAAAGTATGGTCGGGGAATAGACTGACAAACTGGGGGCTAATGTCGGTTAGATGAGGAAAAGCCGTAGTCACTGCATTGAGTCACCACGGCTTGGTTATTTCATAATGCACTTACTTTATATATTTAGTGCGTATGTTTACTGAGGTACTAATGTTTACTTGAAACATCTCGCCTAAATCGGCTTATTTAGCTTGCGCTGCTGCCGCTTCTAGTTGCTTTAGTCTACCTTGAAGCATGTAAGTATTCTGGTTGAAGTTGCCAGAGTTCAGCACTTGGCTATTCTGCATTGGGTAATCTGGTAGTGTGTTCATAAACTCTTGTACTTTGCCGCCTACCGGTACGAATAGCCACATGTTGTCTGCCATCCAGCGCAGGTACATGCCAGATTCGTGTGGTGCTTTTTCGAATGGGTCGGCACGCAGGTGTACGACTTGGGGCCAGTTTGGTTGGAAACGTACCGCATCGGTAATGTTACCATCCATAACAGCGAATGAGATCTTGAAGTCATTCCAACGTACAGCGTTTAACTCAGCGTTAGCAGAGAAGTAAAGCATGCTGTCACGAGGGCCTTTTTCTTCTTTACCTTGGAAGTAAGGTAGGAAGTTGTAACCATCTAGGTGTACACGCCAGTTTTTACCGTTGTAAGTCGCACCTTTATCAGAAGCAAGCTTCTCAACCACTTTATCATCACCAGCCGCTGCTAGTAGCGTCGGGATCCAGTCTTGGTGACTCATGATGTCATTGATCTTAGTTCCCGGTTTGATTGTACCAGGCCAGCGAACGAGCTGAGGAACACGCATACCACCTTCGTAAGTGGTACCTTTCTCACCGTGGAAGTAAGTTGCACCGCCATCAGGCCAAGATACTGTCTCTGCACCATTATCGGTAGAGTAGATTACGATGGTGTTGTCTGCGATTTTAAGCTCATCAAGCTTGTCTAGCAGGATACCTACTTGGTCATCGTGCTCTAACATGCCGTCAGCGTAAATGCTGATACCCGATTTACCTTGGTATTTTTCTTGTAGACGAGTCCACACGTGCATACGTGTTGTGTTGTGCCAGATGAAGAATGGTTTGTCAGCTTTCACTGCTTTTTCCATGAAGGCTAGAGATTCTTCTAGGAACTCTTCATCCGCGTGCTCCATACGCTTACGCGTCATAGGGCCAGTATCTTCGATCTTACCATCAGCCGTTGACTTGATTACACCTCGAGGGCCGAAGTTCTTACGGAACTCAGGATCTTTAGGGTAGTAGTATGTCTCTGGTTCTTCTTCTGCATTCAGGTGGTAAAGGTTACCGAAGAACTCGTCAAAGCCGTGATTCGTTGGAAGGTGCTTATCTTGGTCACCCATGTGGTTCTTGCCGAACTGAGCGGTCATGTAGCCCTGTTCTTTAAGAAGGTCAGCGATAGTGGGAGCCCAATCTGGGATGCCGTGATCAGAGCCTGGCATACCGATAGTTAACAGACCCGTACGGAAAGGTTCTTGGCCCGTTAGGAATGCAGCACGACCAGCAGTACAAGACTGTTGCCCGTAGTGGTCAGTAAACAGCGCGCCTTCGTTAGCAATACGGTCGATATTAGGTGTTTCGTAACCCATCATACCGTTGTTGTATGCACTGATGTTGAATACACCAATGTCATCACCCCAGATAGCAAGAATGTTTGGTTTTTCTGCTGCTGTTGCCGCTGAAGAAGCGGCTAATAAGCCAACACTTAATGCCAGTTTATTAATTGTAGTACCCATAAGGACTCCGATTCACTTTAAAGATTAATGCGTTAGAGCAACACATCGCTGGACAAACATTAATCTTTAAAATCGGTTGTGTCTTTTTATAGTGGTTATAACTAATTGTTATGGGTGTTTATTAAGGTTTTGATTTTTATGGTTCTTTACTGGTTTAGTCGATTTGCCTTCTAACATCAGTTGTGATCATTATCATGTTTGTGTGCCTAATTTCTATCATCTAGTTGTGCGTGTCGCTGTTAAGAAAAATGACAAATAGATTAATAGTTTAGCGAATCTCGCGATCGTTCAAAAAATGGACTATATGTTGTATGGCAGGATGCAAACAACTAACGAAGAGGTTTTTATGACAGCGAAATATGGCGTCAAACGTCGATTAGCAATTTTGGGTACTGCGATGATGGCGGCTTCCACCACCACATTCGCGGCAGAAAAACCGAATATTCTCGTCATTTGGGGTGATGACATTGGTCAATCTAATGTCAGTGCGTACACCTTTGGCTTAATGGGGTATCAAACTCCGAATATTGATAGCATTGCCAAAGAAGGCATGATGTTTACCGATTACTACGCAGAGCAATCTTGTACCGCAGGTCGCTCTACGTTTATTACAGGGCAAAGTGTACTGAGAACAGGCTTGAGTAAAGTAGGCTTGCCGGGTGCAGACATTGGCTTACAAGCTGAAGATGCAACCATTGCAGAAATGCTGAAACCTATGGGTTACATGACAGGTCAATTTGGTAAAAACCACCTTGGCGATAAAGATGAGTTTCTTCCAACTGCACACGGGTTTGACGAATTTTTTGGCAACCTTTACCACCTGAATGCAGAAGAAGAACCAGAAAATGAAGATTACCCGACCGATCCTGAGTTTCGTAAGAAATTTGGCCCGCGTGGTGTCATCAAATCATTCGCTGACGGCAAGATTGAAGATACGGGTCCTTTAACGCGTAAGCGTATGGAAACGGTCGATGAAGAAACACTAGACGCGGCACTTGATTTCATGGATCGCGCAGTGAAAGCGGACAAACCATTCTTCGTGTGGTGGAACGCGACACGTATGCACTTTAGAACCCACGTGAAAGCGGACAGTAAGGGGGTGACAGGTGTGGGTAATTACGCTGATGGTATGGTGGAACACGATCGCCACGTAGGACAGTTATTGAAGCAAGTCGATGAGCTGGGTATCAAAGACAACACGATTGTTTTCTACTCAACGGATAATGGTCCACATATGAACTCTTGGCCGGATGCCGGTACAACACCGTTCCGTGGTGAGAAAAACACTAACTGGGAAGGCGCATACCGTGTACCAGCAATGGTTCGTTGGCCCGGTAAGATTGAACCGGGTAGTGTTTCTAACGAGATCATGCACCATATGGACTGGTTGCCAACTTTTGCAGCCGCCGCTGGTGATGACCAAATCAAAGAGAAACTTCTGAAGGGTCATAAGGCAGGCGATAAAACGTTTAAAGTTCACCTAGATGGTTATAACTTCCTTCCTTACCTAACCGGTGAAGAAGAAAAAGGTCGACGTTCTGAGATCTTCTACTTTACCGATGACGGTGATTTAGCGGCACTTCGTTACAATCAATGGAAAGCGGTGTTCATGGAGCAGCGTGCAACGGGCACCATGCAGATTTGGTCAGAACCGTTCGTGACGTTGCGTCTTCCTAAGTTGTTTAACCTCCGTATGGACCCATACGAAAACGCAGATATTACGTCGAATACCTATTATGACTGGTTGCTAGACCATGCTTATATGTTCGTTCCTGCGCAAGCGTATGTGGGTAAATTCTTAGAAACGTTTGCTGAATTCCCACCACGCCAAAAAGCAGCAAGCTTTAGCTTGGATCAGGTTATGGAAAAACTTCAAGAGAACCATAACAAGTAAGCTTTGGTTTATTGAAACTGATAACACGAAAGAGCTCCTAGGAGCTCTTTTTCATGTGCATTTCGATGAGTCAATACTAGTCGCGCATGTGAATCACAACTATCGAGTTAACTACCACTAAATAATTGTAATTTCATTGTTTTTACGTCTACCTTATTAAGCATAAGGATGTATAAAAACAAGGAATGTTATGTCTGCATGGTTGTGCTCACTAGTGAACAAATTAAAACACCTGAGAGCTGCAGTATTATTTGGAATTTTTGCGCTGTTCAGTTTGAGCGTATATGCCAACGAGAAAGCTCATCATATAAGCTATGAAGCTTCGCTCGCTAGCTCTAAAGCAACGTATGTCGGCTCGGAAGCATGTATTGACTGTCACAGCGAAGAAATTGAAGCGTGGCGAGGTTCTCATCATGATATGGCGATGAAGCATGCTACCGATGAAACGGTATTGGGCGACTTCAACGATCAAACCGTGACTCATAAAGGAAAGCCCAGCCGTTTTTTTCGCAAGGGTGATGAGTTTTGGGTCAACATCGAAGGGCCAGACGGCCAATTCAAAGATTACAAAATCAGCTATACCTTTGCCTTTGAACCTCTTCAACAATACATGGTTGAGTTTGAAGACGGGCGTGTTCAGTTGATTCCTTTTGCTTGGGATTCTCGCAGTGAGGGCGAAGGCGGACAACGCTGGTTTCATCTCTATCCTGATACCACCAACACCGATGAGTTTTACTGGACCAACAGTGGTCAGAACTGGAACTTCATGTGTGCAGACTGCCACTCAACAAACCTAGAAAAGAACTACGACAGCGCAAACAATACTTACAATACCACTTGGTCTGAGATTAATGTTGGTTGCGAAGCGTGTCATGGCCCTGCGAGTGAGCATGTTGATCAGGCCCGGTCAGCAAAAGCTAATGGTGGGAAGGGTGTCCAAGTCTCGGCGCATTACGGTTTCGATCGCGACTTGTCGAAGTCGGTTAAAGAGTGGAGCTATCAAGAGGGCAACTCAACCCTTCAACCAAAAGACATCATCCATACCAATCAAGTTCAAACTTGTGCTCAATGCCACAGCCGACGTACTCAGCTAAATGAAACGGGTGATCACGTTAATGGGTCATTCTTTGATAAATATCGTCTGAGCTTAATTACCCCTGAGCTTTACCACAACGATGGTCAAATCTACGATGAAGATTACGTTTACGGATCTTTCTTGCAATCAGTGATGGCAGAGAAAGGCGTCACGTGTACTAACTGTCACGATCCTCATACTGCAGAACTGAAAATTGCCGAAGAAGCCGTGTGTAGCCAGTGTCACATTGCTTCTGAATACACACCTGAAAAGCACACATTCCATGAAGCCAATACCGAAGCTTCCCAATGTACCACTTGTCACATGCCAGAAACGACGTACATGGAGGTCGACCCAAGGCGTGACCACAGCTGGCATATTCCACGCCCAGATATCAGCCAACACATTAAAACACCGAACGTGTGTACTAGCTGTCATGAAGACCAAACTGATCAATGGGCCGATCAACAAATCGGTAAGTGGTTCCCAGATTCTAAGTATCGTAACCAACAACACTTTGCCGTTGCTTTTTACGCGGATTCAATAGGGCACAGAGGTGCAGAGGATGCATTGGCATACTCGGCTCAGGATTCAAGCTTAAGCAATATTATTCGCGCTTCGAGCTTAGAACGTTTGGGTGGTAACACGGGTAAGAACACACTTATCTCACTAGCAAGAGCGGTAAAACATGACGATGAGATGATTCGGTTAGGCGTCGTGCAAGGTTCGTCTGGTTTCCCGTTTACTGATCGTTGGCAGATCCTAGAGCCACTATTGAAAGACCCTGTATTGTCGATACGTTCAGAAACCGCAGGCGCACTAGTACGTTATTGGGGAGAAATGAATCCGCTGCAGAAAGACCAAATCAAGCCTGCATTAGAAGAGTACATCGAGATACAACAATTCAATGCTGACAGAGGGTTTGGCAGCACGAACTTAGGTAACGTTTACCGAGATTTAGGTCAGCACGACAAAGCCATTGAATTCTATCAAGGTGCTATCGAGATTGAGCCTTACTTCGAGAACAGTTACGCCAACTTGGCTGATTTGTATCGTGCACTTGGTGACGAGCCAAAGGCATTAGCAACATTGAAACAAGGCATTCAAGCGCAACCAAAATCGAGTGTGTTGCCATACAGTGCAGGGCTATCCATGCTGCGAGTCAAAGATTACAAACAGGCAACCAACTATTTAAAACAAGCGGCAGAAACCGCACAAACCGACCCGCAATATTGGTATGTGTACGGTTTGGCTTTAGAGAAGTCGGATGTACTTGCGGCAAGTCAATCACTGCATAAGGCTTACCAATTTAGTCGCAACCCACAGCACCTGTATGCTCAGTGTGAAGTGTTGGCGCGAAACAGCCATATACCGGGCGTACCAAAGGCGTTTGAGCAATGTATTTCATCATTGAGCAAAGTGGCACCGCCGGAAGCCATTAACCAATTGAAAGCTAGGTTTAAATAAAGCGATGAGGTGAGCTTGGCTATCGAGCTTATAACTAATAGTTATGGGCCTTGTGAGTAGGATGTACGCAGCCAGATTGAATTAAGGGAATACCTATGAACCATGCGCAACAAGCAATAAACCAACTGATTGAACAGACAGAGAAAAGTGTTATCGGTCAGAGTCACGTCGTTCGGGCTCTGGTAATCGGATTATTGACCAATGGCCATGTGCTTCTAGAAGGACTTCCCGGTACAGCGAAAACTCGCTCAGTAAAATCGCTGGCGAATCTACTGAACACCAGTTTTGGTAGAATTCAATTTACGCCAGACCTGCTGCCATCTGATGTGACGGGCACTGAGGTGTATCAGGAGCTTGATGGAAAGCCTCAGTTGCATTTCCAACCGGGTCCTATTTTCAACAGCATTGTTCTAGCCGATGAAGTGAACCGTGCGCCTGCAAAGGTACAAGCGGCACTACTTGAAGCGATGGCGGAAGGCACGATAACCGTGGGTGGCCAAACTCACATCCTTCCTGATTTGTTCATGGTATTGGCCACTCAAAACCCAGTAGAACAAGAAGGTACGTATCCACTACCTGAGGCGCAGATGGACCGTTTCATCATGAAAGTGACGGTTGATTACCCAGAAGACGAAGCGGAACGTGACATCATTCGATTGGTGCGCAGCGAAGAACTGTGCAGTGAAACGAGCTCAGAGCTAGTCACACCGCAACACATTGAACCTGAATTGGTACTTGAAGCTCGTCGTCAACTGCCTGAAATCGCAGTTTCTGAATTAGTCGAAAACTACATTGTGGCTTTGGTGATGGCGACTCGTAAGCCAGAGCGTTACCCTGAATCAAACTTATCTAAATGGATTGAGATTGGTTCAAGCCCACGCGCGTCAATCGCATTAGACAAATGTGCACGCGCTTATGCGTGGCTACAAGGGCGTGACCATGTCACGTTGGACGATGTGCGAGCGATGCTACCTACGGTATTAGGTCATCGATTCTCACTCTCTTATGACGCATTGGCCGATGGTGTTGACCATCAAAGAGTGGTTGAAGAACTGCTTGATAATGTTGAGATCGGATAACTAGGGGGCGTCATGGCGAAGCCAACACAAGCTCCCAAACCGCAAGGCCTTGATCCACGATTATACTGTGATTACTCAAGGTTAGTGCGAATACAGGCTCAAGCTGAGTCGTTTTCTCTGTTGCCTCATCTTAAGGCGGGCAGTGTACTGTCGGGGCGACATAATTCTCTGTTCCGTGGCCGTGGTTTGAACTTCGAAGAATTACGTCATTACCAATTGGGTGATGATATCCGTAATCTCGATTGGAAAGTCACCATGCGCACGGGTAAGCCTCATGTTCGCAGTTATACCGAAGAGAAAGACCGAAATGTGATGATCTGTGTCGATCAGCGAAGTTCGATGTTCTTTGCTTCTCAAAACACCATGAAATCCGTTGTGGCGGCGGAAGTGGCGGCATTATGTGGATGGCGAGTACTGAAAGATGGCGACCGCGTCGGCTTTGTTTTAGCTTCACATCAAAAACTCTTTCATACCAAAGCACAGCGCTCACAGTCTGATTTACTCGCTCAACTTAAACACCTTACTAAAGCGAATCAAAGCTTAGGTGTCAGTGTGAGTGACAGCGAGGGTGTCGGGTTCAGTCAATGGATTGAACTGATCAAGCGTATGAGGCTAAAACAGTCGACCTTAATCTTTATTAGCGACTGGCGTGATTGCCAAGAACAACATCTTGATCGACTCAAGCAGCTACAGCAGCACAACGACATCCTTGCCATTATGGTGACCGATCCGTTAGAACAATCACTGCCTCATGATCTCGCTAGCGCCAACTGGGTGGTGGGTGACGGTCGTTTTCAGCTCAATCTCGATAGCCAATCTAAGGTTAACCTTGCAAGCGACAGCCTTGCTCAAAAAGCGGCACTTCAAAAACAATCCCTTGCTAAATTAATGGCGATGAAAAACCTTCCTTATATCGAATTAGACACGTCAGGAGCTCATATTTCACAGCTTCAAAAGCTAGTAGGAGGGCGCTAAATGGCCGTTGAACATACGCCTCCTAGTACTTATATCCTTCGCGAACTGCGCGATGTAACGATTCCCGACAGCGTGAGTTGGTTTCCCCAAACGATCGGTTGGAAGATCCTTGGCGTTGCCTTGTTATTGGCCGCGTTCTATCTGGCTTATCGCTTGGCGTTAAGGTGGTGGAATAATCGTTATCGTAAAGAAGCACTTAAAGCGCTGATGGTATTGGATGCACGAGATAAAAACTCAACCGAACGAACCTTCAAGGTACTCAAGGTGGTGCTTCGTTATTTAGACAGCGGCAATGCTAAGTTGTTTGGTCAAGCCTATGTAAACCGCTTGAATGCTTATTTGCCCGTTAGCGCTGGCACGAGCGCAAACAGCAATGCTTTCTTTACCGATGAAGTCTCGGGGCTGTGGATGCAAAGCTTAATCGACCCAAAGGTACGTTTGACCTTTGAACAGCGTTTAGAGGTGATTCAAACCGCGATGATGTGGTTAAAACTTCATAAACCCGATGTACAAACAAAACCGAATGTACAAGCGACAACAGAGGGGCGAGATAATGTTTGATAGTTTATCTGCTAGCTTTGAGTTCGCGCACCCATTGTGGTTTATCGCGTTACCATTGCCTTTGTTGGTCTACTTGGCTGTGCCTGCTTATCGCACTAAACAAATGGCCATTAAGGTGCCATTTTTCAGTGAGTTGGTGGAAGCAATAGGCGAAGCGCCATCCGAAGGGGCAAGCCAGTTAACACCAAGTTGGTGGCAACGCACCACGCTGATTATTACTTGGGTACTCGTGGTTTGCGCGTTAGCTAAACCAACCATATTAGGAGAGCCACAAGTTCGTGAACAATTAGGTCGCGATGTGATGGTGGTGGTCGATTTATCGGGCTCAATGGCTGAACAAGATTTTACGTCTCAACAAGGGGACAAAATCTCGCGTTTAGACGCAACTAAAGAGGTGTTAGCCGACTTTGCTAAAACTCGAAAGGGTGACCGATTAGGCTTGATTCTGTTTGGTGACGCGGCATTTGTACAAACTCCATTCACTGCTGACCAAGATGTGTGGCTTGAGCTACTTAACCAAACCGATGTGGCGATGGCAGGACAAAGTACACATTTAGGTGATGCCATAGGCTTAGCGATTAAGGTGTTTGAACAAAGCGAAAAGCAGAGTGCTGCGGTTCAAGATTCGAGTATTGATGCCAACGCAAAAGAGAAAGTAGTGATTGTGCTAACCGATGGTAATGACACTGGCAGCTTTGTGGAACCTATCGATGCGGCCAAAGTGGCTAAGGCGAAAGGCGTTCGTATTCACGTTATCGCTATGGGTGATCCGCAAACCGTCGGCGAGGTGGCTTTGGATATGGAGACCATCAAGCGTGTGGCTCAAGAGTCTGGTGGTGAAGCCTTTGAAGCCCTTAACCGTGATGAACTGACTAAAGCTTATGCTCAAATTGGTGAGCTAGAGCCTCAGTTGTATGAGAGTACGACTTATCGTCCTAAACAGGGGTTACACCATTACTTGATGGCGATTGTCGTTGTGATGTATTTGACTGCGTTTAGCTTAGCAACAATCCGTAGAAGATCGCTTTTGGCTTCTTCAATGAAAAATTTGAAAGGAGAGAACAATGCCTGATTCTCTCATGTTGCAACAGTTCTTTACCCAGTTTCACTTTATCCGACCGTTATGGTTGTTGGCCTTTATTCCGATGTTTTTCCTATTGTGGATTCGCTGGAGAGAAGAGACTAAGCCAACGTGGAAAGACATTCTGCCTGCCCATTTACGTGATGCGTTAACCATTGGGGAAACTGGTTGGCGTAAGCAACTACCACTGAAGTTACTGATGGTTATTGTGACCATCGCCATCATTATCTGTTCGGGCCCAACATGGCAACGTGAAGCTTCGCCTTTTGGTGAAGACAAAGCCTCAATGTTAGTGGTGCTTGATAACAGTGACTCCATGCTGGCTAAAGATTTACCACCGAGTCGCTTAGAACGCTCTAAACAGAAAATTAGAGACTTACTCGCAGCGCGCAAAGGCGGTAATACGGGTTTGGTTGTGTATGCGGGCAGTGCCCACGTTGCGATGCCTGTGACTCAAGACAGCAAGGTATTCGAACCGTTTCTGGCTGCTATCACCCCTGACATCATGCCGGTATCAGGTAAGTCAGCGGAAGAGGCATTGCCACTCATCAATCAACAATTGTCGGGTGAGTTAGGTTCGTCAGTGTTGTTGGTATCTGATGGTGTTAACCCAAGTACCATTAGGGCGTTCGAAAGTTTCTTTAACGACAATCCGTATCAGTTGCTCATTCTGGCGGCCGGAAATAGCAATGTGGTGAGTGATAATCCCGTCGATCTCGATTCATTGCGCAGCCTAGCGAGTAAGACGGGTGGACGACTGTTCGAAGTGACCGTTGATAACTCCGATATCCAACAGCTCAACCAAGCGGTTGAAAGAAACATGCAACTTAACGGTGAATCTTCAATGCCTTGGAAAGACATGGGATACGGCCTGCTTATCCCAATGGCTATCATCATGCTGTTGTGGTTTAGAAAAGGGTGGTTGGTTCAATGGTGTGTGGTTGGCGCTTTGATTACAAGCAGTGTGTATTCTCCGCACACTTTGGCGAAAACGGTCAGTTTAACTGCTGACAAGCCCATGGTTGAAGAGTCCGTGACCGTTTGGGATAAAACAGCCCAATGGTGGTGGGATTTATGGCTGACGCCTGATCAACAAGGACAACGTTTATTGAATCAAAAGGAATACCTTGAAGCCGCCAAGCATTTTAAGGATCCAATGCGAAAGGGCGCGGCTTATTACTATGCTCGTGATTTTAAGTTAGCTCATAGCGCCTTTTTACAAACCAAAACCGATTATGGTTTGTATAACGCCGCAAGTGCGTTGGCTCGACAGCGTGAGTACCTTGCTGCTCGTGATCTACTGAAATCACTGAGTGAGAAGCCCGATCTGTCGCCAGAATTAAAAGCTGATATAGATAATAACTTAGCGGTTTTGAGTGGCATTGTCGAAGAGGTTAATCGCACCAGTGAAAGCCAATCAGGCACCACCGACGGCCCTGAAGAATCTTTAGAGCTGGAGGATGATCAACCGCGCACGGGTGATGGTGCAGAAGAAGAAACGGTGGCGGAATTAATGCTTAAGGAAACCCTTAACGCCAATGAGATTTTGGGTAGCCAAGAGCTTGCCGACAAGTGGTTGAAGCGAGTAGAAGCCGATCCTAAGTTCTTCTTGAAATCGAAATTTCAAATTCAGTTGAGAGATCCAGCGCCTTTGCTCGAACGGACATCGCAACAGGAGCAGTCGTCAAAACAAGAACAGGCACCAAAACAGGAGCAAACACAATGAGTCGATATGATTTAGCTCTTGCAGCGGTTCAAGTAAAGGCAGGGCGCTCAGAGTCCTTTAACCTAACCAAGACCTTGCTTGTGTCGATGGTTCTGTTGATTAACACTGTTTTACCTACTCTTGCTTCTGCGGCCGATATCTATGACCTGCAGAGGAATGGCGATGTCGAATTGATCGCTTGGGTCGGAGAAAAGCCAAAGTCTGGCGATAAAATTACGCCTGCAAAAGTAAGCGTTAATGAGCAAGTGATTCTGAACATTGAGGTGGCGACACCACGTTGGCTAACCGGGGGGACTCGAATTGGTAGCATCGAAATCCCGAACGTTATTGCTAAGCAGCGAAATCAACTTGCGACCAACTACACTGAGCGAGTGGAAGGTACAACATGGTCACGCCAACGCTGGGAAGTGACGCTTTATCCGATGACTTCAGGCGAATTCGTGATTCCTACTGTGCCTGTTCGTATTCAAGTGTCAGCTCCTGATGGATCAAACGTTGGTGGTACGCTCTATACGCAACCCATTAAGTTTGAAGCTTCATTACCTTCAGGTTTATTAAGTGATGAATCACCTTGGTTTTCTGCGATAGATGTGGATGTTGAACAGCAATGGCAACGTTCGAATGAAAACTTGAAAGTCGGTGACGCGGTTACACGAACAGTGACGATCAAAGCCAAAGACAGTTTGTCGGTGTTACTGCCGGATGTGTTGTCCAATGAATCGACTCAGCAATATCAAGCTTACCCACAACCTAATCGTTTAGACGATACACAAGAACGTGGTGATTACCGTTCTAGCCGAATCGAAGAAACGGTTTATGTGATTCAACAAGGTGGCGAATTTACCTTGCCGGATTTCTCATTCCAGTGGTGGGACAGCAAGAATCAACGTCTTGAAAGTGTTGTCATAAAAGGTGAGGTGTTTGAAGCAAAACACACTGTTCAATCCTTCATCAAGGCTTATATGTCGGTCTTTATCAGCGTTGGTTTGGCATTAGTGTTGTTTGTTGCGTTATTTGTTTCTGTGAAGCGTTATTACAAGAACCGACCGACACCGAGTCGGTTGGTATTCCATCGTTTGCTTAAGCAAGGTAATTGGCCTGCATTGAGAACCTTTATCTACCGTCAATTGCGAACAGAAACGACTCAGTTAGAACTGGATAAAGTGAAGCTGAGTAAAGCGCAACTTGGTAAATTGAATGGACAAAAACGTTGGGTGGAGGACAGCGAAGCACTTCAGCAAGGGTATGAAGATAAAAACGTCTTTACTCGTTTGTGGAGAGGGTTACGCAACCTGCCCAGTGACCAATCAAACTCAAGCCATTCTCGTTCGATTTTCGCTCGCTTGAAAATCCCTAAAGCCTTGCCAGACTTAAAAGATAAAACTAAGTAGCAAACTTTAGTTATTCGCATCGAACATAATCGGCAGGTTCTCTACTATGGGGAACCTGCTTCTTTAATATGGAACTGTATGAAAAATACCGAGCTAAATTTAATTCCTATATTTGTTGCTATCTATGAAGAGCAGAACTTGTCTAGGGCTGCTAGTCGCATGGATATCAGCCAGCCAGCTGTGAGTAAAGCGCTTGCGCGGTTGCGAGATATCTATGACGAGCCACTGTTTCATCGAACCACTTCTGGCGTAGAGCCAACCACGTTCGCTATTGATATCTATCCTGCAATGGCTGCCGCATTGAAGAACTTTACGTCTACCTTATCCGCATCAAGAGACTTCGACCCTAAAACCTCTGGCCGTGTGTTTTCTATTGCCTGCGTCTCGGCGGCGAGCTATGAAATGATGCCAAGAGTGATGAAGCTAATCAGCCAGGTTGCACCTGGTATCGCACTGGAAGTTCATCCTCTGTTTACTGAAGACTACGAGTCTGATTTAAGGCTCCAAAGACACGATGTGATTGTCGATATGACGCCAAAGGGAAGAACCATGCTCAAGCATGAGGTGATTTCTAAAGAGGAACTGGTGATTGTATGCAGAGCTGATCATCCTACGATTGGCGACACCATTAATATGGATCAATTTCTTTCTCTTGGTCACGTCGTGGTATCTCGTTGGCATGCACGTAAAAGCTTATTGAGTTCAGAACACTATGATGGCTTAGAACAGCGCAGAGTGGTTTACCGAGCGGCTGGCGTTGTCGAGATGCTCCCGGTCATTGAGAACTCAGATTACATCGGTATGCTGCCAATATCGTCGGTTCGCTGCTTCTCGGAGAAGTACAATGTCAAAATACTGCCTTTACCATTCGAGTTGGAAGACCTCGAAATGTGTATGATTTGGCACCCAAGCCGAACCAATGAGCCAAGCCATAAGTGGCTGCGTGCTAAAATAAAAGTGGCGGCAAAAGAGATATCAAGTTAATAGTTAGACTATATTAGTTAGCATTATAGAGGACATAGCATGGACAGCATTCGCGCGATTTTCAATGGTAAGAAAGCCAATACTCCAGAGTTAAGACAAGCGGTTTTTGATGCAAGAGACCGTGATATCGACCTACAAGTTAGAGTGACTTGGGAGCCTTCAGATATGCATCGTCTAGTCAACGAGGCAATATGCGATGGTGTGAAACGGCTCATTGTTGCTGGTGGCGATGGGACGGTCAATGAGGCCGTTAGTGCGCTCAACCAGTTTCAAGTAAGTGAAAGGCCGCAACTTGCGATTATTCCCATGGGAACTGCGAACGACTTTGCTACCGCTACCGGCATCCCAAGCGATATACCTTCGGCATTCGATTTGGCAATAAAAGGTTCAGCTTTCGCGGTCGACAGTGTTCGTGCTAATGACCGCTATTTCATGAATGTAGCGGCAGCAGGATTTGGAGCTGAAGTGACTGCTGAAACGCCTGTTGAATTGAAAGACTTTCTTGGTGGCGGTGCGTACACGTTAACAGGCGTTGTGAAAGCGTTAGGCTTTAAGCCTTACAGCGGCACCTTAACCGTAGATAAAGGCACTTTTACTGGCGAAATTCTGGTTGGTGCGTTTTGTAATGGGCGCTTGGCCGGTGGCGGTCAATCACTTGCGCCTGAAGCTTTGATAGACGATGGCTTAATGGATCTAACATTAGTTAAGTCATTTGTAGCGTCAGATTTACCGCAAGTTCTTGAGGAGTTAAAAAGTCCTGATGAAGACGGTAAGTATGTTGTGCATACCCAAACGAGCTGGCTTGATATCGATTTTACTCAACCTTTACCGATTAATTTAGACGGAGAGCCATATCGCTCAAATAACATCCGATTCGAAGTTATTCCATCAAGTATCCGTCTGGTACTTCCTGATGACTGCCCTTGTTTAAGTAAGAACTGCGTTTGAATATGCTCAATGTCATATGGTGTTACTGAACGTGAGATCTGCTTTGCTTCAATAGTGTGCTCTGCTTACTGAGTGTGCTTGCAATATTTCCTGCGTTCTTATCGCCAGCCCAGATCCGGGTTAACGTTGTGCTGTGTAATACTGAACTATCTTAATCCGCCTGTAACTAGTCTACGTCTTTAACTAGGCGCAGACCCATGTCTGACATGGTGATTGATTGGCTTGCGAAATCACGACGGTAACTTTCAGATTCATTTTCGTCATAAGCGAAGCTGCCACCGCGCACCGATTTATGTGATAATCCTACGTCACTGTGCTTTGCATTGTTTGGATTATTTGTTGGACCGAATCTATAGAAGGTGTCATCGAAGGCATCAATCACAAACTCCCCCACGTTTCCTGTCATGTCATATAAACCTAGTTCATTTGGCTTTTTTAACCCGACAGGATGCGCGCTATTTTTCGAATTTGCTGAGTACCACGCGACACCACCTAAGCTATTGGAACCGCTGTAAGTATAGCCTTTACTTCTGTTGCCACCCTTCGCTGCAAATTCCCATTCCGCTTCAGTTGGTAGGCGGTATTCTTCGCCTGTTAACTCATTCAACTGCTCAACGAAATAGTTCGCCTGTTGCCAACTTAAGTTGTTAACTGGAATTTGTGGGTTTTTGAAATAACTAAGAGACGACCCCATCACTGATTCGAATAGTTCTTGAGTCACCTCAAACTTCGCAATGTAAAAACTATCTACAACTACTTCACGGGCTGGTCGTTCAGCTTTGGTTGCTTTCTTGCTGTTTGAGCCCATGGTGAATGTTCCGCCTTCAACCAACACCATATCTTGGTCAATTTTTTGGGCGATAGGGTGTGTAGGCACGCTTGCACAGCCGCTTAGGAAAATAGTCA
The DNA here is from genome assembly GCF_027587105.1 of Vibrio sp. RW. Classification (NCBI taxonomy): domain Bacteria; kingdom Pseudomonadati; phylum Pseudomonadota; class Gammaproteobacteria; order Vibrionales; family Vibrionaceae; genus Vibrio; species Vibrio sp. RW. The sequence continues at coordinate 32,954 of NZ_JAPPTM010000017.1, read as the reverse complement.
TGGTGACGCCACTCACTGCTGCTAAATGTTTGTAATTGGTAAATTTCATCACGTGCCTCAAATGTTCTAAATAGGGTGTGATTCTAACGTTTTTGGTCATTCCTATTGGTTATAAAGGGTATAACATGCCACTGAGTTAATTCGGAATTATGATGGGAACAAGACACTAAGATAGGTAGGTAAATCATGCACATTACTCAAGGTCCACAATATAACGGTAAAGCGTCTAAGCGCTTGCATGTTATGGCTAAACCGATTGGCGCAGCGTGTAACATTGACTGTAAATATTGTTATTACCTAAGTAAGCAAGATTTGTTGGAGTACAAGCAAGGCAGTTCTCCAAGAATGGATGATGAGACGTTAGAGACTTACATCCGACAATACATCGAAGGTCAAAATACCCCTGAAATCATCTTCTCATGGCAGGGAGGTGAACCGACCATGCTGGGTTTAGCTTATTTCGAACGTGTGGTTGAGCTACAGAAAAAGTATCAGCCTGAAGGTGTGTTGATTTCAAATGACCTACAAACTAATGGCACATTGCTGAATGACGAGTGGGGGCGATTCTTGGCAAAGAACAACTTCCTGATCGGTTTAAGTATTGATGGTCCTGAAATGCTGCACAACGCTTACCGTACCAACCGAGCGGGTCGTGGCACATTCAAACAAGTGATGGCTGCGGTCGAGCTGCTGCACAAGCACCAAGTCAAATTCGCAACGCTCACTTGTGTGAATAACCTGACCAGTCAAAACGCATTAGAAGTGTATCGCTTCCTACGTGACGTGGTGAAGTCTCCACAAATGCAGTTTATTCCTATCGTAGAACAAAAAACCTTTAGAACCGTTGCACCGCAAACGTCTCAAGTGAGTGAGCAACTCAAGCAAGGTGACAAGCGTCTGATTCCGGGCCACAAAGATTCAATCATGGAATCATGGTGTGTATCGGACTTAGCGTGGGGCAACTTCTTGATTGCTGTGTTTGATGAGTGGGCGAAGCACGATATCGGTAAAGTGTTTGTTCAGTATTTTGAAGCGAGCTTAGAAACGTGGATTGGTCGTCCGAATCCGCTTTGCACCCTGAATGAGATCTGCGGTAAAGGCTTAGCGATGGAGCCAAACGGCGATGTGTTCTCTTGTGACCACTATGTTTACCCTGAATATAGAATCGGCAACATCCACCACGAAAAGCTTAATGACCTAGCATACAGTGCACCACAACAGAAATTTGGTTTTGCTAAATCACGTACGCTGACGAGCCAATGTCAGCAATGTGACTACAAGTTTGCTTGTCATGGCGAGTGTCCGAAAAATCGCTTTATCAAAACTCGTGCGGGTGAGCCGGGCTTGAACTATTTATGCGCGGGCTGGCACAAGTTCTTCTCTCATGTTGATAAATCGATGGCGTATATCGCGCGTGCGATGAGACACCCTGTTGCTCACGGCAAGTACAGTGATTCTGTGATGATGGCGCGTCGAGCAGAACTGGCAAAACAAACGACGTTTGAGACTAAGTTTTAACTCAGTGTCTAGGTTTAGAGTTATCGATCCTAACGAAATTTAATCAGATATGAGTCTAGGGACAGGCTAAATTCTCCAGCTTAAGGTAATACTATGATCAAGAAGAGTTTAGCGACCGCGGTTGCTTTATTTATTTCAACGTCCGCATTGATTTCAACGTCAGCGATGGCAGCCAATAGCGTTCAACAAACCGTTGATGCTCCGGCACAAAATATCAATCAAGTGCTTGAAATGACGGACACTCAAACCCGCATTCAACAGTTGTCTTACATGGCGCAAGATCAGAATCAGTCTATAGAAAACCGTACTGGTGCACTGCAAGAATTGGCCGCTTATCCAAGCCAAAACGCGCTGGTGGCGGTTGCTAGAGGCTTGAAAGATCAAGACCCTGAAGTTCGTGAAGCGTCTGTGATTGGTTCTGAACCTTATCAACTCGAACATCGCTGGGTATTGGTATCTCCGTTGCTTAAAGATAGCTCGACCATGGTTCGCCACACGGCAACATCGAATCTAATTCGTGACTTTAATGCCTTAGATGCACAACAAAAAGCGCAAATCGAGCCATCAGTAAAAGAGCTGATCAGTTTCCTAGAAACGCAAGAATCTGAAAAGTATCAATTGCTGTTTGCTGATGTACTTCGCTGGCACAACGAGTGGGATAAGGCGGAAACGGTTTATCTAGACCTGATCAAAACGCATCAAAAAGAGCCACAAGTTTGGTTAAGCTACGCTGATAATTTCCGAGCGCAGAAAAAGGACCAACAAGCGGTCGATGTATTGGATCGCGGTTTGAAACATGTACCAGACAACGCAGCTCTGCATTACTCTAAATCTCTAACTTTGGTTCGCCTTGAAGACAAGAGCGCTGCGGCTGATGAGATTGAAGTAGCAGCCAAACTAGCGAAAGATAACAGCTACTACTGGTACCTCAATGGGGTATTACAAGAAGAATTAGACATCGATAAATCGATCAAGTCATTCGAAAAAGCGTACCTAATATCGGGTTCCCCAGAGCAGCTATACGCAGTATGTGACATTTACGTACGCTACGGTAATGAGAAAACGGATGAATGCTTAGTTGAGCTTTCGAAAGTGGCTCCGAGTTACGTGATTGAACAGCTGAAAGAGAAGCGAGTAGCCCCAAGCTCGTAATCTCTTCAATAACAACGTTGAACAATTAAGAAGTCAGTTGATATATTCGATTGGCTTTTTTGTCTTGTCCTGAACTGTGCGACTCGTGTGTGAGTCATCTCGTCTAACAAGTTGCACTTTCTATTTGATGGAATAGTTTGTCTTTTCTTACGGGCTTCGCGACGTACCCATCCATTCCCGAATCAAAGCACTTTTGAATGTCATCATCGATAACGCTGGCGGTTAACGCGATAATAGGCGTTTTATTTAAACCTAGATTTCTCTCGTATTCTCTAATCTCTCGAGTTGCGGTGAAACCGTCCATTACTGGCATCATGCAATCCATTAAAATAATGTCAAAGTTACTGTCGCTCTTATACATATCAACAGCGATTAGTCCATTGTCTGCAATTTCAAATGCATAGCCCGCTTTTTTCAGCATTAAAGATGCCACCTTCTGATTCACGCGATTGTCTTCGACAAGAAGTATCTTTTCAGGTTTACTCGGCACTGTGTTTTGTTCTGTTTCTTCTGGCAATGTCTGTTTGGCTTTGCTTGCGTTATTAATAGGAATGACACTTGACACTACTGATGTCGACTTTTGATGAGAGGTGACAGGCAAAGGCATTGTCTCAACAGCGGCTAGGATTTTCTCTTCCAACATTTCGAACTTGAATGGCTTTGGCACATAGTCGTCCATTCCTACATCGAAACACTTTTGAATATCATCATCAATCACACTGGCGGTAAGTGCAATAATAGGGATACGACGTTTTGCTTTTGTTTCCTCTTCAATTCTTCGGATGTTGACTGTCGCTTGAAAGCCATCCATAACTGGCATCATACAATCCATCAATATTGCCGCGTAAAGAGAGTTATTAGCAAACATATCCACGGCTTCTTGGCCATTGTTTGCAAATTCGAAGTCAAAGCCACTTTTACTTACGTGAAGGCCAGCAATCTTTTGGTTTATCTTATTGTCTTCCACGATCAGAATTTTATGTTGAGGCATTAGATCTTGTTGATTGGCTTCTGAGCGAGCAGCAAAGCCCTGTACGTCGCAAAGTTCAATGGCTTTTATTAAGCGTATGCCAAGTAGCGGTTGTGATACTTGAGCGGTGATACTGTTACCAATATCACCTGATTCGCTGAGAAATGAACGAAGGAGACAAATAGTGGCGCCGTTTTGATGCAGTTTATCTAAGTTGTCGGAATGGTCGTTAACTCGGAACGAATCATCTTCAGCGAAAATGACAGTGGTCGATTTACTGTACTTTTTCGTTCTGATTTGCTTAACAATATCGTCTGCGTATTCCGTTATTTGAGTCACTTTCAAACCATAAAGATTAAGGTCGTTTTCTATGCGATCAGAAAGTGCATTTTTGTTACCTAGAATGTAAATGTTAGCGGTTGCTAAACTTGGCTTCGGCAACATTAAGTCAACGGGTAATTCTAAATCGAAGTAGAAACAACTGCCTTCCCCTTTAACTGAGGTGAGTTGAATCCTACCACCCATAAGTTCAACGAGCTGAGTACTGATGGCGAGACCAAGACCTGTGCCGCCGAATTGTCTAGTGGTTGAATTGTCCTCTTGAGCAAAAGGTTCGAATATTTGTTTTTGTTGCTGTTTATCTATACCAATGCCGGTGTCACGCACAGCGAATCTAATGGTAACACTATTGCTAGGTTGGCTGAGAGTTTGGATCGATAATGTCACCCCACCTTTTGCGGTAAACTTCACTGCATTCGACATAAAGTTCATTAGAATTTGTCTTAATCGGTGATCATCAAGCATGACTCGTGCTGGTGTATCTGAGCTGATGTCGACGCTAACTGTGATATTTTGCTCTTTTGCTTTCGGTGCAACAATTGAGGCGATGTCGTATATTGATTCTCTGATGGATGCGGAATGTGGGCTGATTAATAGCATGCCAGATTCTATCTTAGAAAAATCTAAGATATCGTTGATTAAACTCAGTAGCAGTTGAGATGATATTTCAATGGTATCAACATAATCTCGTTGTGTTGGGGTAAGCGGAGTATCGGAAAGGACTTCTGAGATACCGATAACGCCATTTAATGGAGTACGTATTTCGTGAGACATATTAGCAAGGAAGCTACTTTTTGCCTTACTCGCTTGGATTGCGTGATCTTTTGCCTGTTCAGCCTCTTCTTTAGCCCTTTCGGCGTCTTCTTTCGCTATCATCAGTCTCTCTTTAGCGAGCCCTTGTTCGATGGTCAATCGTTTTACTTGCTGAGCAAATAGACTGAGCTCATCTTTTCCTTGTATTAGTTTATCTAAAGAAGGCCGAGTTTGATCGTTCTCACTTTTTAAAAACTTGAGAACCAAATTAAGGTTATTGGTGACCTGCCTTGTCAAACTTAAGGTTAACCCCATCACTAATGTAGTGAGTAGGGCGCCGATAGAAATAAACAGCGTTCTCTGCATCTGAGCGGCATAAATCGCTTGCTCAACTTCTTGTTTGAATTCTTGTTTAATGATACTACCGAGGCTTTGTAATAGGCTTAGGCGTGCGTTCATTGCCTCTAAACCAACCGAGATTTCTTGTGGACTTAGCTGGCTTATTGCGTTGAGGTTGAGTAAGGCACTTCTTATTTTTTGGCTTTGAGTAAAAACGTCATTTCTAAACACCTCAACCATTAAAGCGACTTGATCCTCGTTAGCATTTAATAAAACGAAGCGTTCTAGGAACAGTTGTTGCCTTTCACTGAGGGTTTTTATTTGTTCTGCAAGTTCTGGGCTGTATTCTTGGCTGCTTTGAAATATTTCAATCAGTGAGGTACCCAGTTTGAATTCCTCATTTGACCAAAAAGCTAGCCACTCAAGCTGTTGTAATGCAGTGAGGTGCTGCTGAATCTCACGTTTGGTGTTCTCAAACGGGACTTTTTCTATTTCGATCAATAACCGTTTGTACGTATCACTTTGCCACTCAAGGGCATCTAATTTGTCGTAACTATCGGTTGCTTCCATCGTAAATAGAGTCGCGTCGCTGAAGTCTGCTACAAGTTGATTTACTTCATCAGAGGCGTCTAAAAAAATGGATGGGGAGACCTTTTTCAGTTCTTCTCTTACTTGACTGCTTTGTGTCGCAAACTCCTCCGAGCTAAAAGTTAGAGTACTCCGAGATAAGGCTGAAACATCCTGAAGGTAGACAAATAGCTGATTGGTTCGTTCAAAATCGTCTAACTGAGTTGTTAAGATATAAGCCTGCCGGCCTGCAAGGAAGAGCAAGAGTGAAATGGGGAGTAAAACTAAACCAAAGAGTTTGTGTTTGACTGAAAGGTTATTCCAGACCGTAATCGGCATATAAGGATCCATGCTACTGTTTTTATATAAAAACAGTAGAATAAAAATGACAATATGGAAACTTTGATAACGTAAATTTAGTGGAAGTGTGGAAGGGGTATAAGTTCCGAGGATCTTATCGCTTATCTTGCAATACATTCCGTTCTTGGCCATTGATAACGTTTGGCCTTAGGTTCATTTTGTATTTTTATTGATGAGAAATTTTAAAGAAAGCTTAATGATGATGGTTGTTATCTTTATTTACTTCTAATAGAAGTTGCTCTAGTGCTGATTTTGCAGTCGGTTCTAATGTCCAAATCCCTAGCATTCGCTGGAGTGCGGCACGATATACTCTGTTTTTTAACAGGAAGGCGAGAGTGCTAGTGTCGTTATTCAAAACATGGCTTTGTATCACGATTAGCTCAGCTTTGTTTGCGATGTCAATTTTCTGAAGATTAAAAGCGGGTAGAAATGCACACTCATACCATACCTCAACAACCTCTCGGAGTTCGATTTCCTCTTCAGGTACGTCACAGCCCTGAAATTGATGATTTTCAGGAATAGTGGATAAGTACGATACATCAAGCTTGTCTGCAACGAATGTGTACATTTGCTTCCTAGTTAAATGTGACTTGAGGGTAAATCATCTCTTTCACTTATGTTTTTGTCAATTACATCCATTTACCTAAAGAGTTAATTGTGAATAAAGGTTGTAGTTTTAACTTAAACTGTTTAAGTATTTGTCTGTTAAACCAAAATATTTCAAATTACCATCTGACTCTAAGACTAAGCTCATGTTTGATGTAATGATCAAGCCTGGGTCATTAGTCGAAAAAATCACGGTCGTGTTCAACAGTTTATCGGTGAACAAGCGATTAAAATACTGTGCGTTCTCGTTTTCGGCACCATTGAAAGGTTCGTCTATGATGATCAGAGATTGTTCACAATTACCTAAGCCAAGCGCTAACCGCAGTTTTTGCTGAACCCCGTTGGGAAGGCTTTTGCATTTATCCACGCTTAATTGAGTCGACAAACCTTCTGGTAGCCACTCATCCAATTCGAAGAAGCTGATCATCTCTTGCATATCCTCTGTTGGAATGAGTCCATTGTGCAAAATGAAGTTAGTCTCTAGAGAGCCCTCGAAGATATGCAAGTTAAAAGGGATGTAGTTAATCGATGTGCGATAGCGATAACTGTTGAATTGTTTGATGTTGTAGCCATCGACCGATACCGCGCCTTGATAGCGGTCTTCTAGCCCGGCAATGATGGAAATTAGCGTTGTCTTGCCGCAGCCTGTCGGGCCACAAATCACGACTTTTGCACCGGGTGGTATCTTGAAACCAAGATTGGTTAAACCGGTTGCGGCCCCTGTGTAACGGTGGCTCACACCACTGCCCACAATACTGCCTTGAAACAAGCGAATGGGCGGGCTCTTTTCTAAAGTCAGTTTGTCGTCATTCATCGACATTAAGTTGTTGATCTGAGCTGATGACGCCTTAATTGATTGGAATTTGGAAATGGAGTTGTAAATACCCATGATCGGTCCTAATGCCTTCCAAACTAAAATAACGGTTGCGAGCATGGCACCAGCATCTGAAGTACCTTCCATTACGCCGATTACCGCAGCGACAATACTCGCCGTGCCAATCACTTGGATCAAACTGCCCCCTGCAGCCTGAATTTTGCTGTTGGTCACGGCAACGTTCTCTGCATCATTAGTGCTTTGCATATGGGAAGCACTAAAGCGAGATTGAACCACACGCAATAAAGGTAGGCCTTGAATGGTCTTGATACCACGAAGGATCTCATTCCATTGATAAGAGACCATCGCATTGGCACGAGAGCTTTTGGATGTGGCTTGTGAGTAGATATAGCGAGAGTACACACAGAATACCAACATTAAGACTAAGCCGGCCATTACTACCAGTGCTGCCGTGCCAGACATCAGAGCTATCGCGATGATAAATACAATCACGAATGGCATATCAAAGTAGCTAAGGGTCGATTCTGCCGTTACCAATCGTCGGAAGGTATCGATATCTTTTAAGCGAGCCAACTGAGACGAAACCCCAGCGGTTGATGTCATAGCGTAGGGCAGCCATAGAAGCTTTGATATAACGGCTTGGGATATGTGTACCGCGAGATCTTTACCTGAGGTCGCTATGATATTGACCCGCATTTTCTTAAAAAAGTATTCAGAGAAACCAACAATAATGGCAAATAAGGTCAGCCAGTAGAGTGTTACTTGAGAACTAGACGTGAGCGCGAAATTATACACACTCATAATAAAGAAGGGTTGTAATGCCCCAAGTATGCTGATGAAGAAGCTCAAAATTATTAAGCTCTTGAATTCGTTGTTATAACGATAGAAAGCATATTTGATCCAATTACTTCTATCTTGAGATTCTGGTGGCGGTTCACGAAATAGACGAGAGTACTCGCTGATAGAAATCAACAAGCATGGCTTATTACACATTGGATACTCAATAGTATTGTTGTTCGTGTAATCAAACAGCAGCAATTTTCCATCCTTTGTTCCCAAAAAGATGGCGTTGAGGTTTTCTATCTCAATAAAGCTTGGATTAGGGTGCTTATCGATATTTTCGAGTGTTTTAAGCTTAGTGGTATCACAACGGTATCCAAGACGCTCTATGGTTGCGGTAAAGCTGTCGCTGTCTTTTGGTTTTGGCATAAACGCATCACTGAGGATAGCAGGCGTACCTTCCCATTCCAGCGCTATCAATGCGTAAGCTAATCCACGAATCAGAGGTGACTGATTGTAGCGTTCGTTATATCCGATTGCTTCAAAGTCCAATACACGCTGCGATACATTGTTGAAGTCAACGAGAATACTCATTGATTACCTCCCGTCAGTTTGACACGTTTGAGGCGGTGGTTAAGCTTGTCCATTTTATTGCTGGCAATGATCAAGATCTTGTCATTAGAACGATAAGCAGTACTGGTCAGCACCACTCGGGCAAATTCATCGTCAAAGACACAATCGATATCGTCGAATATTAATACGCGCTTGCTAGCGAGCAGGGCGCGGACGAGTAACAGAGCATAACCAACTTGGCGTGAGAATGGGTTGCGCATGTGACCTTTAAGTTCGGTGTAAAAACCGGCGGGAAGAGCATCGATTTGCGTCTTGATGTTCATGGTTTCACACAGCGCGAAAGCCGTGTTATTCAGGCTTGGTCGGAAACAGGTGAGGTTATCAATAATGGTACCTTCTACGAACGAGCTCGTTTTATCGACCATCAACACGCTGTTACGCCAAACGTTGTAGTTAATGTCACTCAGAGGCGTGTCGTTGATCATAATTGCCAGATGGTCATCGCTGCTTTGTCTCGTAATACAGTTGGCGAGGTGGGTCTTGCCTGCACCACTTTTACCCGTGAGCAAATAGGCTTGACCACGCTCGAATTCGATACGTTGCTTGTCAGAGTACTTGACTGAAATGCGTTCAACTTCTGTTGTTTCATGTTGATGTTCTACTGAAGCCGTCAGTTCAAGCAGTTCCGCGATACGTTGTATATGAAGTTTATTTAGTTCCCAACGGCTCGCGGTACGCATTACTTGTTGGTAGGGGGCAAAGTAACGGTTGGTTAGCATGATGATTGCAGCCATGATCCCTTGGCTTGATTCCATGTTGATAACCGCCATTGCCAACACCACAACAACACAGGCGATGGAGAGCTGTTGGATCAGTGCCAATATCAACCCGAAATTAGATTCAATTTGTTCATATTTGATGTTTTCGACTTCGCGTTCTTCGACCATTTGTGTCATCAAGCTTTCGACGCGGTACTCCATGTTTCGCGCTTTGATATCCAGTGGGCTAGAGATGATTTCTATGATTTTTGATGTGGTTAAGCCTTCGATATCGGATTTATTTTGCAGGCTACTAATCTTTTGTTTAGAGAGGCTAAATGCGAACATAGCCAGAATAATCGAGGCTATTAGAAGAGTAACGCCCGCCCATATGTTGATTAGCCCTATTATTATGATAGTTAATAAGCTAACCGCTAGGTTAATTAGAGCCCGAACAGACTCTCCGCCAAAGAAGGTTTTAAGTTCAGGAATAGTAGAGATGCGTTCGAGGTACTCACCGGGCTCTAAGCGGCGGTATTTGGAAATTTCAGCCAAACAGATGGATTGAAAAACCTTGTTAGTTAAGTTGGTCTCAAATTGCCTCATGATGACAGATGAGATCTTCTCTTCCTGATTCTTGAGATGGTAATCGAGGAAGATAGAAATCAAGATAATAGCGAACAATAAGAAAAGAGTGTTTTGTGCTTGATTGGGTAAAACACGGTCGAAAATAATCAGAATAGAGAAGGGCAAAACTAACCCAAATAGGGTGGAAATTATCGTGGAGAAAGTCAGATAACACTTGTCTGCCATATTGATCTTTTGAGAAAATTGCTTAGTTTGCATTGCGAGCTCCTTTCTTCAAGGACGAAGTCGAAAGAAGGTGTTTAGGCACTAATTCTTGGCTGTCTCGATCTTCGATATCACTCATCAATTGCATGATACTTTCTATCGATTCTACGGAGAGCACGCCCTTAATTTTTTCGAGTTTGATGGTCTCGATGATGTAGTCATATCGTGCACTTTCGTAATCTCTTAAAGCGCTGAATAATTTACTCTCGGCCGCGAGCAAATCGGTGATAGTACGCGTACCTAATTGGTAGGCTCTTTGGATCCCTTTGTAAGACGCATAATTAGCGCGAATGATGTTTTCATAACTGCTTATAGACTGGGAAAAGTCGTTAATGGTAAGTAGCGAGGTATTCACATTGTTACGTGTGGTGTAAAGCGAATCTTGGTAAAGCAATTCGGTACGTTCAATGGCCGTCGAGGATTTTTGATATCCGTAATAATCAGAACCACCGGATAAGATAGGTACGGCTAGATTTAAGCCAACACTCGTTGAGTTACTTTCACCAGTCGCTGTTATATCGGTCTTGTCGTAGTTATTGGCGTCATCATGCCGATAACTGGCTGAAAGCGATACTGTAGGTAAGAAGTTCGAACCGCTCTCTTTTAAGCCTCTACGGCTTCTCTCGACGTTTTTCTTAGCCACGAGTAAGTCGTTATTAAGCTTTAATGCTTGATCCATGATTGAACGTTGTTCTGTTTCGTTTATCTCTTTTAAAGGCACGCTTTCGTATATATCTTGCGAAGGTGTGATTGGGTATTGAATCTGAATCGATAGCCCATTGAGAATGACTTGGCGATCTTTTTGTAATGTTCTTAATCGATTTGCCACCCCCTCTTTTTGTGCAATCACTTCGTACAGTTCACTGGCAGCTGTGTTGCCTAGTTCCACGTTACGTTGCATCTGATGTTCACGAGCCTCAGATGATTTAAGTTCAACTTTCGTTGCTTTTATCTGTGCGTTGTTTTTCAAGTATTCAAAATATTGAGAGCCGACTTCTGAGATGGTGTCTTGGATTTTGTTCTCGTGTTTAATCTCTTCAATATTGAAGTCGAGCTTTGCCGTTCCATACTTAAAAACATCGCCAAGATTGAATATTGACTGGGAAAGGGAAAGGCTGTAGCTGTTCGAGTTGTAGCTTGAGGTCTCATCGGGCACGCTCCGCAATAAGGTCTGATTTTCATTCCATGTGGTATCGGCTGCGCCATTAAGAGAAGGGAGGAACTTAGAGCGGCTGATACCAATGTTGTACTCGTTCTCTTCGACACCTTTATCACTCGCGCGAAGTGAAAGGCTGTTTTGCAGGCCGAGTTCTACTGCCTCAAGCAGGGTCGTCGCCGATGCTGAAGGTGTAGTACTTAATGCAAGCGCAGCCATGATGCTGCTAGTTAAGTTTCTGTACCGCCACATATTTGTTGATCACCTTGATGATTTCATCGCTTTTGTAAGGTTTGCTGATCACGTAATCCATTCCGGCTTCAATACAAGCCTGGTGTTCGTTACTGCTGGTCAATGCGGTTGCACCTATAATGGTGCAAGGTTTTCTCTCTTTATTTTTTTCAAACTGTCGAATACGCTGTGTTGCTTCTATGCCGCCCATTCCTGGCATGATGCAGTCCATAAAAATAATATCGGAACGTTGATTCATGAAGTGTTTCACGGCGTCGGCACCGTCACCAACAGTGTCTGGTTCGTACTCTTGCTTGGTTAAAATGCGCTTAAGTAAGATTTGTTGAACTCGGTCATCCTCGACGATCAGGAATGAGCTGTTTTCCATTTGTCCTTCCGATGCTTCCGCTTCCATAATGGAAAGTAAGTTAGGAATAAACTCGTAAGGAATAGCTGGTGAGTTTATGATTTTATCGACGAAGCTGTGGCACTCTTGCGCGTGTTGTGTGTTGGTTACGGATAACAACAGCTTGGTATTCGGGTGATTCTTGAGCTGTGATTTGACCGTTTTACAGAGCGATGAAAGCTTATTGGGTTCAAATGTATCGGTCAGCATTATTGCATCGTATTCACCGAAGGAGTTCGCTGCTGAAAATAGCTCATTAGCAGTGCGGATCTCGGTGATATCGAGCCCCAAATTGGAGAGCATCTTTCTCATGACATCTATGCGAATTTGAGTGTTTGCGCAGAGCATCAAACGCTTACCGTCGAAACGAGTTTTCTCCGTATGGAAGCTTTTAGCCTTTAGGTCAAGTTCTATTTGAAAACGCTCTTGAGTGCCTGATTGGAACCAGCGGCTTTCGTAGTATCCGTAATCTTTCAAAATGCTCTTTGCTAAGTCGTCTGTGCTGGTGGTGTGGTCTTTGTGAGCGCTCCAATGGAGTGTATTTAGTTTTGCAACAAACACATCAAGCGTTGAGAGGAAATTAAGGTTGATGGTAACGCGCGTATTTTCCATATTAGAAGCCGCACCAGATTCAATCGTTACAAACAATTTCTTGTTAGCTTTGAGCTGAATAGCGTTAGAAAGCTGCAAAAAAAGTATCCAGAACAAGCTGGTGGATTGACCTTCAACGCGATTTGGTAAATTGTCAGAGATAAGACAGTCGAGTTGGCTTTCATTACGCTGAACTTTCGCACTGATATGAATCATCAATTCAGACAGCACGCTCAAAAGCGAGAACTCTTTAGATTTACTCTCTGAGCCTTGAGAAATCAATCGGTTATAGTTTTCAGCAAGCTCTGATAGTGTATTGGAAGCAGACGTAATGTCCTTCGCCATTAACACGCCGCTCTCATCTGTTTCTTGAACTAGGTATTGCACGCCACCATTGATAGTATTGGTTATTCCGCGAATTTCATATCCTATTAGGGCATACAGTTGCTTGTAGAGATCGTTATTGCGCTTCTGGTCTTCTAATTTACTGAATACCAATTTGAGGTGAGAGTAGATCTGACGTTGTTTGGGGTTGATGCTCACTTCGTTAAGAAGCTCTTCAAGTCTTTTTAAATCGAGCTGCTTGAGTTCTTGGTATAAGGCATCGAATTCACAGTCTATTTCTCGTTCGTTTGAGCTGGATTTTTTCAGTTTCAACATAGCTGCTGAGTTAGAAATAACGATAATAACAGCCAAGATTACGGCTATCATAAACAACCACACAAAGAACTTGTTCTTTTCTGACATCAAGTCGCTCGCGTGCTTATTAAACATGTTGCGATAGTTGTCATCCATTTGCAGGTAGCTGTTAGTGAGTGAAAGGTATAAGTCCAGCATGTCATTACGTGTCTTGGAACTATCGACAAAGCGATTAATAGCTAATTCCATTTGTGTATATTCGGTCGCCCCAACTAAGCTGAATTCGGTTTTGTTCAAAGAGGCTAAAGACCTAAACTCATCTATTTCGCTTTTTAAGGTTGATAGTTTCAAATCATTGCTGCTGCAATTGTTGGTTCTTAAACAACGTTGCAGGGTTTGGATATCAAGTTCGATAGTCTGGTTGAGTTCTTGAGCCTTTATTAGAAGTGGGGCGCTTTGCACTTGAGCGACTGAGTCTATTTTCGACCAAGAAAAGTACAAATAGAAAGCGAGCGCGGTTAATACCACACTAAACAATATGCTAAGGCGTAGAGCTGGAACGGAAATGTTGTATGAAGGTTTTCCGCTCATTGATTACCTCTCATCGAACGCATCTTCGATGGCAGACATCACGGGTTTTGCTGCATATTCGATCACACGACGTGACCCTGTTTTCACATCGGCGGTAAATTCCATATAAGGTGATAACTTGTATTGAGTGCCTCCTCGCTCAAGAAAATTTTGGTCAATTTCAATCTCTGCTAAATAGAATTCGGCATCCTCTTCTTCGTATGATGAACGACTGATTGAAGCAATGGTCCCCTCAACAAAGCCATACTTGGCGAAGTTATAAGTGTCCATTTTTACTTTCACTGCTTGGCCAATTTCAACAAATCCCATGTCTTTACGTGGGATCTTTGCTTCTCCGTGTAGCGAGTTATTGATCGGTGCAATGTCGGCAATGCTTTCGCCTGGCGGAATCACTGCAGAGCGAAAGTTGAAGTGTAGCTTGTCGACTACACCATCGACCGGAGAATAGACAATAAGACGATCAACTTTGTCGGAATGTTGTGGTTGTAAGATTCGCTTTAGCTTAAGATCTTTATTCACTTGAATAATTTGTGCTTGGTATTCTGAATTTCTATTTTCAACCAAATCTCGGTGTTGCTTTTCTAGTTTATCGAGCTGAAAACGCTCATTCATGACTGACTCATCAAGGTTTTCAATCTCACGTACCATGTTGGACTCTTGTACTTTCATATTGAGAACATCAACGTATGAGGCCATCTCTTCTTTATAAAGTGTATTTTTGATGTTGAGTTGTTTACGAATCAGAGAAAGCTGGTTCTCTGAGCTCTTTCTACGTTTTAACATCGAACTTATTAGAGAGTTTTTATGCTTAATATCGTGAGTGATGAGCTCTTCATTAGAGCGGTTTTTTGAGAATTCTTGTTGCCACGTATTCATGTTTACTTGAACCTGATCAGGATATTTTTCAGTGAAAGCAGTAAAGTTTGGCTTCTTCATGTCTCGTAAACTCTCATAGCGAATTTTGTCTAGCTCTAGCTGAATGATTTCTGTATTAACCGTATCGAGTTGGGTATTACGATCAAGAGAGCGTATTCTCGCGATAGGCTGCCCCTCGTAAACGACTTCACCTTTCCTTACTAGCAACTCTTCTAGAATACCTCCTTCTAAGTGCTGGACCTTCTCAACGTCAGATTCCAACAACAACTCTCCACGCAAAGAAACGACAATATCGATACGTGCCTGCGACGCTACAGCGATAGCAACTAAAGCGAGGAGAAAGATGATGAGCAACGTTTTGTGAACGCTGGTCATAGCACTAGCCAGCACTATGGTGTCGTCCGCTGTGACCTTAGAAGCATCGCTGTTAGAAACCAATGCTTTTCTGAGGTGATGCTCTATTTGGTTATTACTCATGACTGCCTCGGTTATTTGTCATCTACTACGTCCTTCATATCTAACAAATGCTTGATCTGTTGATTGACATTTTGTAGTTCGGTTTTGACATCCTCCAAAAGTTCTTCCGGAACAGGAAAGTGGTGTTTACTCAAATATTCCAACTTTGCCATTTGGGGGGGAAGATCTTGGTCACAAAGTAAAATTAGTATCGCCTTCAATTTTTTTGAGTAGCAGTTGAGTTCATCGAAATGATTACCTTTGTGAAGCGTCTCTATATTTATGGCAGCGTCAGAGAAATCCTTACAAAATTCGCTTAATAGCAATTGCAGCCCTTTGTGGTTGTTCTTGATTGAACGCAATAAATTTGTCATGTCTATCATCATTCCACTGCCTAAATTGCTTTAATGACAATAACTAAGGATATTCGAAGGTGCTTTTCAATTTTTTTTGATTATTCGCGTCTAGAAATTATGAAAATTGTTGTATAAAAACTTGGTTTTCTAAAATGGTGTCCTTTAATGCCTCTAAATACGATTAGTTAGCTAGTAGCAACGGAGGCTGTAATGGCAGGCGAAAATAACCAAAACAACCAAAATGAAGATCTCAATGACGCGGTAGAACAGACGGACACGAACGACGCGGGTACGCCCTCCCAGCAGCAGAATCAACAAAACCAACAGAACACGATAGCGACGACGATAGCGACAGGTGCTGAAAACACGGACGCAGCCGACGAAGTTAACCAAGCGTTGGAAGATAATCCAAGTGGCGCAGGTAATGAAGAAGAGGCCTCGGCCTCTGGTGGTGCTGTAGAAGAAGAGACGCCAGAAAGTGACGAAGGTTCAGATGATGCCCAATCTAATGTAGTTGGTGGTGCCGCTTCTGATGCCAGTTCGGATGATGCCTCGGGTAGTGGAGGTGGTTCAGGTGCCGGCGCTCAAGCTGTCGGTGGCGAAAACGCTGCCGCTTCTGAAGGCGGTTCAGATGCCGAAGGTAATGAAGACCAAGGCCAAGCCGCAAGAACATCAGCGGCGCCTAGCGCGGAGGCTTCGGAATCTGATGAGCAGCAAACGGGCGATGATTTAGATTCACAAACGGTAGAAGAGACATTTGCCGTTGACGTTGAAGCTTCTGACGAAGAAACCATCAGTGAAGTAGAAGATGACTTTGATTCAGAGACGGTAAATGAAACGTTTAAAATCAAAGTGGAAAGCGAAAATGATGCACCAGAAGTTGAACAAAATCTGGCTTACATTATGGATGAAGATGGATCCATAACATTCACTCAAGAACAATTACTCGAATACGCAAGTGATGTTGATGGTGATCAGCTGGTTGCTTCAAATGTTCAAGTCGGCGCAGATGCAACGGTTCAAGAAAATGGCGACGGTACTTTCACGGTGGTTCCTTCCGCTGATTTCAATGGCGAACTTGACCTAACTTTTGATATCAGTGACGGACAAGAAACAATAAGCAGCGCAATTGATCTAACGGTTCGTCCTATCAACGACGCGCCTGTACCAGAAGACAAAACGTTTGAAATAGAAGAAGACGGCACGCTCACCTTCACTGATGCCGACCTGTTAACAGGCGCGACAGACATTGAAGGCGACAACCTAACGGTTGAAGGTGTGACCTACGATGGCGGTGACGGCATTCTTACCAATAATGGGAATGGTACGTACACCTTTGCACCGAATGAAAACTTCAATGGTGATGTCAACTTCGGCTTCGATGTGTCTGACGGTACTGACACAGTATCTGCCAACATCGATGTCAGCGTAACAGCGGTGGATGATGCGCCAGTGTCTGGCGACTTAGCGTACTCAATCGACGAAGACGGTTCTATCCGTTTAAGCCAAGAGCAACTGCTATCGCAAGCATCTGATGTGGAAGGCGATGACCTAACAGCAAGCAGCCTGACCGTTGGTGGTAATGCGACCGTTATTCAAAACGATGATGGCAGCTTCACCATCACACCCGATGAGAACTTCAATGGCGACATTGATATCAGCTTCGATATCTCAGATGGCACCAATACCGTTCAAGCTTCAGCAGACCTAACCGTTAATCCAATCAATGACTTGCCAGCTCCTCAAGACCAGCAATTTAGCATTGAAGAAGACGGTACGCTGCTATTTACAGATGCCGATCTATTAACAGGTGCGACAGACATTGAAGGCGACAACCTAACGGTTGAAGGTGTGACCTACGATGGTGGTGACGGCATTCTTACTGACAATGGGAATGGCACATACACCTTTGCGCCAAACGAGAACTTCAATGGCGACGTCAACTTCGGTTTTGAGGTGTCTGACGGTACCGATACGGTCTCTGCCAACATCGATGTCAGTGTGACTGCCGTTGATGATGCGCCAGTGTCGGGTGACCTTGCTTATTCAGTCGACGAAGACGGTTCGATCCGTTTGAGCCAAGAGCAACTGCTTTCTCAAGCGTCAGATGTGGAAGGCGATGACCTGACGGCGAGCGGTTTAAGCGTTGGTGGTAATGCGACGGTTACTCAAAACGAGGACGGCAGTTTCACCATCACGCCCGATGAGAACTTCAATGGCGACATTGATATCAGCTTCGATATCTCTGATGGCACCAATACGGTTCAAGCTTCAGCAGACCTAACCGTTAACCCAGTCAATGATTTACCAGTACCACAAGATCAACAGTTCAGCGTTGAAGAAGACGGTACGCTGCAATTTACAGATGCCGACCTATTAACAGGTGCAACGGACATTGAAGGCGACAACCTAACGGTTGAAGGTGTGACTTACGATGGCGGTGACGGCATTCTTACCGACAACGGCAACGGCACATACACCTTTGCGCCGAATGAAAACTTTAATGGCGACGTCAACTTCAACTTCGATGTGTCTGACGGTACTGACACAGTACCTGCCAACATTGATGTCAGTGTGACTGCCGTTGATGATGCGCCAGTGTCTAGCGACTTAGCGTATTCAGTCGACGAAGACGGTTCTATCCGTTTAAGCCAAGAACAACTGCTATCGCAAGCGTCAGATGTGGAAGGCGATGACCTGACAGCCAGCGGGCTAACAGTGGGCGGTGACGCGACGGTTACTCAAAACGATGACGGCAGCTTTACTATCACACCCGATGAGAACTTCAATGGCGACATTGATATCAGCTTTGATATCTCCGATGGCACCAATACGGTTCAAGCGTCAGCAGATCTAACGGTTAACCCAGTTAATGACTTGCCAGTTCCTCAAGACCAACAGTTCAGCGTTGAAGAAGATGGCACGCTTATCTTCACCGATGCCGACCTATTAACCGGTGCCACGGACATTGAAGGCGACAACCTAACGGTCGAAGGTGTGACCTACGATGGTGGCGACGGCATTCTTACCGACAACGGTGATGGCACGTACACCTTTGCGCCGAATGAAAACTTCAACGGCGATGTAAACTTCGGTTTTGAGGTGTCTGACGGTACCGATACGGTCTCTGCGAACATCGATGTCAGCGTGACTGCAGTTGATGATGCCCCTGTATCGGGTGACCTTGCTTACTCAGTCGACGAAGACGGTTCGATCCGTTTGAGCCAAGAGCAACTGCTATCGCAAGCGTCGGATGTCGAAGGCGATGACTTGACGGCGAGCGGCTTAAGCGTTGGTGGTAATGCGACCGTTATTCAAAATGATGATGGCAGCTTTACTATCACACCCGATGAGAACTTCAATGGTGATATCGATATCAGCTTCGATATCTCCGATGGTACCAATACCGTTCAAGCCTCGGCTGACTTAACGGTTAATCCAATCAATGACTTGCCAGTTCCTCAAGGCCAGCAATTTAGCATTGAAGAAGACGGCACGCTGCAATTTACTGATGCCGACCTGTTAACAGGTGCAACGGACATTGAAGGCGACAACCTAACCGTTGAAGGTATCACCTACGATGGCGGTGACGGTATTCTTACCGACAACGGCAACGGCACCTACACCTTTGCACCAAACGAAAACTTCAATGGCGACGTCAACTTCGGCTTCGATGTGTCTGACGGTACTGACACAGTATCTGCCAACATCGATGTCAGCGTAACAGCGGTGGATGATGCGCCAGTGTCTGGCGACTTAGCGTACTCAGTCGACGAAGACGGTTCGATCCGTTTGAGCCAAGAGCAACTGCTATCACAAGCGTCAGATGTGGAAGGCGATGACCTGACAGCCAGCGGGCTAACAGTGGGCGGTGACGCGACGGTTACTCAAAACGATGACGGCAGCTTTACTATCACACCCGATGAGAACTTCAATGGCGACATTGATATCAGCTTTGATATCTCCGATGGCACCAATACGGTTCAAGCGTCAGCAGATCTAACGGTTAACCCAGTTAATGACTTGCCAGTTCCTCAAGACCAACAGTTCAGCGTTGAAGAAGATGGCACGCTTATCTTCACCGATGCCGACCTATTAACCGGTGCCACGGACATTGAAGGCGACAACCTAACGGTCGAAGGTGTGACCTACGATGGTGGCGACGGCATTCTTACCGACAACGGTGATGGCACGTACACCTTTGCGCCGAATGAAAACTTCAACGGCGATGTAAACTTCGGTTTTGAGGTGTCTGACGGTACCGATACGGTCTCTGCGAACATCGATGTCAGCGTGACTGCAGTTGATGATGCCCCTGTATCGGGTGACCTTGCTTACTCAGTCGACGAAGACGGTTCGATCCGTTTGAGCCAAGAGCAACTGCTATCGCAAGCGTCGGATGTCGAAGGCGATGACTTGACGGCGAGCGGCTTAAGCGTTGGTGGTAATGCGACCGTTATTCAAAATGATGATGGCAGCTTTACTATCACACCCGATGAGAACTTCAATGGTGATATCGATATCAGCTTCGATATCTCCGATGGTACCAATACCGTTCAAGCCTCGGCTGACTTAACGGTTAATCCAATCAATGACTTGCCAGTTCCTCAAGGCCAGCAATTTAGCATTGAAGAAGACGGCACGCTGCAATTTACTGATGCCGACCTGTTAACAGGTGCAACGGACATTGAAGGCGACAACCTAACCGTTGAAGGTATCACCTACGATGGCGGTGACGGTATTCTTACCGACAACGGCAACGGCACCTACACCTTTGCACCAAACGAAAACTTCAATGGCGACGTCAACTTCGGCTTCGATGTGTCTGACGGTACTGACACAGTATCTGCCAACATCGATGTCAGCGTAACAGCGGTGGATGATGCGCCAGTGTCTGGCGACTTAGCGTACTCAGTCGACGAAGACGGTTCGATCCGTTTGAGCCAAGAGCAACTGCTATCACAAGCGTCAGATGTGGAAGGCGATGACCTGACAGCCAGCGGGCTAACAGTGGGCGGTGACGCGACGGTTACTCAAAACGATGACGGCAGCTTTACTATCACACCCGATGAGAACTTCAATGGCGACATTGATATCAGCTTTGATATCTCCGATGGCACCAATACGGTTCAAGCGTCAGCAGATCTAACGGTTAACCCAGTTAATGACTTGCCAGTTCCTCAAGACCAACAGTTCAGCGTTGAAGAAGATGGCACGCTTATCTTCACCGATGCCGACCTATTAACCGGTGCCACGGACATTGAAGGCGACAACCTAACGGTCGAAGGTGTGACCTACGATGGTGGCGACGGCATTCTTACCGACAACGGTGATGGCACGTACACCTTTGCGCCGAATGAAAACTTCAACGGCGATGTAAACTTCGGTTTTGAGGTGTCTGACGGTACCGATACGGTCTCTGCCAACATCGATGTCAGCGTAACGGCGGTGGATGATGCCCCTGTGTCGGGCGATCTAGCGTACTCAGTCGACGAAGACGGTTCTATCCGTTTAAGCCAAGAGCAACTGCTATCGCAAGCGTCAGATGTGGAAGGCGATGACCTGACGGCCAGCGGGCTAACAGTGGGCGGTGACGCGACGGTTACTCAAAACGAGGACGGCAGCTTTACCATCACGCCCGATGAGAACTTCAATGGCGACATTGATATCAGCTTCGATATCTCAGATGGCACCAATACGGTTCAAGCCTCGGCTGACCTAACGGTTAACCCAGTCAACGACTTGCCAGTTCCACAAGATCAACAGTTCAGTGTGGAAGAAGACGGTACGCTGCAATTTACAGATGCCGACCTATTAACCGGTGCAACGGACATTGAAGGCGACAACCTAACGGTTGAAGGTGTGACCTACGATGGCGGTGACGGCATTCTTACCGACAACGGCAACGGCACATACACCTTTGCGCCGAATGAAAACTTCAATGGCGACGTCAACTTCAATTTCGATGTGTCTGACGGTACTGACACAGTATCTGCCAACATCGATGTCAGCGTAACGGCGGTGGATGATGCGCCTGTATCGGGCGATCTAGCGTACTCAGTCGACGAAGACGGTTCTATCCGTTTGAGCCAAGAGCAACTGCTATCGCAAGCGTCAGATGTGGAAGGCGATGACCTAACAGCAAGCAGCCTGACCGTTGATGGTGATGCCACAGTCACTCAAAACGAGGACGGCAGCTTCACCATCACACCCGATGAGAACTTCAATGGCGACATCGATATCAGCTTCGATATCTCCGATGGCACCAATACCGTTCAAGCTTCTGCAGATCTAACCGTTAATCCAATCAATGACTTGCCAGCTCCTCAAGACCAGCAATTTAGCATTGAAGAAGACGGTACGCTGCAATTCACCGACGCTGACCTGTTGACCGGTGCCACCGATATTGATGGCGATGACCTCACTGTAGAAGGCATCAGCTACACAGGTGGTGATGGTGTATTAACAGATCATGGTGATGGTACTTATACCTTTGCACCAAACGAAAACTTCAATGGTGATGTGAACTTCAGTTTCGATGTCTCTGATGGTACTGAAACGGTTAGCGCAAATATTGATGTGAGCGTGACGCCTGAGAATGATCCGCCAGTTGCGGGTTCAACCTCATACATGGTCAACGAAGACAATGCCATCACAATTTCTGATGAGCAATTGTTAGCAAACTCTTATGACGTTGAAGGTGCAGTGTCGGTTGACAGTGTAACTTACAGCGGCACAGATGGTGTGTTCCAAGATAATGGTGACGGCAGTTACACCTTCCTTCCTAATGAAAACTTCAGTGGCGATATTAGCCTTGACGTTATTGTTGCCGATGAAGACGGTTCGATTGATGAAACCACTGCGGGCATTACTGTTCTAGAAGTGAATGATCCACCGGTTGCAGGTTCAACGTCATACACCATTGACGAAGATTCGGTACTGACATTCAGTGAATCACAGATCCTCGTGAATGCTTCGGATGTCGAAGGCGATGTAGAGCTTGTCGGTATCAATTACGATGGCTCAGACGGTATTTTCACCGTTAACGGTGACGGTACATTCAGTTTTGCTCCAAATGAAAACTTTAATGGTCAGGTCCAGTTAGGAGTGACCATTCAAGATGAAGACGGCGCAACGATTGAAACACAAATTAATGTCGATGTACTGCCAATTAATGATCCACCAGTATCGGGCGACTTGGCTTACACCATTAACGAAGACAGCTCAGTCACGCTCACACAAGATCAGTTGTTAGCACGAGCGGGTGATATCGATAGCGACAACTTAGAAGCTATCAATCTATCTACTGATGAAAATGCGACCATCCAACACAATGATGATGGCAGCTACACTATTACACCTGATGCCGACTACAACGGTGACCTAGACCTGAACTTCGATATCATCGATAACGATGGTGGTGAGGTTCAAGTTGGTCTCGATATCACAGTCAATCCACTGAATGACTTGCCACAAGCGCAAGATCAACAGTTCACAATTGAAGAAGATGGCACATTACTGTTTACCGATGAAGACCTACTTGCTGGAGCATCGGATATTGATGGTGATGAGCTATCGATTGAAAATGTACTTTACACAGGTGCAGACGGTGTTCTGAGTGACAACGGTGACGGCACCTACAGCTTTGCGCCAAACGAGAACTTCAATGGTGATGTTCAATTCTCGTTTGATGTCTCTGACGGTACTGATTTAACATCAGCTGTTATTGATGTCAGCGTAACGCCTGAGAATGACCCACCGGTAGCGGGCTCAACATCCTACACTCTTCAAGAAGATGGCCAAATCACAATCAGTGATGAACAACTATTGGCAAACTCTTCCGATGTAGAAGGCGATGTATCACTGTCTGGAGTAACGTACTCCGGTGATGATGGCTCTTTCGTTGATAATGGCAATGGTACTTACACCTTTACGCCAAATGAAAACTTTGACGGGAACATTTCACTCGACGTTGTTGTGGTTGACGAAGATGGCGCAACGGCGATGACCACAGCGGGCATCGATGTTATTGCTGTAAATGATGCCCCTGAAACGTCTGGTATTCAGGCAAAGGTCGACGAAGACAATTCAATCACCATTACTCAAGAGCAGTTACTTGCAAATGCAACCGACGTTGAAGGTGATGAGTTAACGGCGTCTAATCTTCAAACCAACGATCCTGACGCGACGGTTGTTGCTAATGACGATGGTTCATTCACTATCACGCACACAGAGAACTTCAATGGCGAGTTGGACTTCACATACAGTATCAGTGATGGTGACAATGAAGTTCTGACCACGCTCGATCTAACGGTTAACCCAGTTAACGATGCGCCAGAAGCAGGCGAAGAGATCTTCATTCAAGCTCAAGAAGACCAAACGGTAGGTGTGACGCTTCGTGAAGAGCCAGCGCTACGTCTGGATCAAGCGCCAGAAAACGGCATCATTGAAGCGAATCTTGATAATGAGTGGGTGGTACTGGAAGTAGGACAAGAGGTACCAGCTGACACAGAAGTACGCTTTGTTCCAAGTGAAGGCGCGTTAGCTGAGGGCACACATACCACGCAAATTGGTACCTTCGATGATAATGCGAGCGTAGACGACTGGGGCACAGAAGTGGACCCATATACTCGTGAATTCTCGGATGGCGACTTAACGGTCACGGTTCAAAGTAATGATGAGCCTCTTGGTGCATGGAATGGCAATACTCACATTGGTCATGGGATCGGTGATACTGACCGTCAAGGCCTAAGTGGTGATGAGAAATTGACTGTTTCGGTTGAAGGTCAAGACATCAACGAAATCAGCTTCCACTTAGATGGTTTGGGTGGCTGGTTCATGGAAGAGTCGCGTCACTTTACTGAAGTAGAAATTCGCGCTTTCAATGATGATGGCGAGTTAATCGACTCGATGACTTATCACAAAGAAGATCGCAGTAATTACGAAACGGATTATACCCTGACCACAAGTGAGCCAGTGTCTTACTTTGAGCTCGGTACAGTACAAGGCAATGGTACTTATGTCGTTCAAAACATGACAGTGTCACAAACTTGTCCTGATGAGGCTGTGTTTACTTCGATTGGCGTAGACGGCTCTGAAATCACGGAAACGGTTGAGTTGAATATCCATGCCGGTGACAGCGAAATCGAGCTAACGGCTGATCTTCCGAATATCACGGTTGACACTGAAGGTTCTGCTCAGTTTGCTTCTGTTGTGATTACCGAAGAGCAGCTACTGGCACAGGCATCAGACATTGATGGTGATGATCTTGATATTCAAAATCTTGAACTGGTGGGTGAAAACTCAGAGCATGCAACACTCACCGATAATGGTGATGGCACTTGGACAGTCACACCGGATGAAAACTTCTACGGTGAAATCGAGCTAGGGTACCAAGTTAGCGATGGTGAGTTAACTGACGACAACATCATCAATATCAACTTCGAGTCGGTGAATGATGCGCCAATCGTTTCTGGCCCAATTGTCCTATCAACAGACGAAGATCAAGGTATCACGTTCAATGCTGATGATTTACTGGCGAACACCACAGACGTTGAAGGCGATGCGCTGTCTATTTCTGACATCACTTACGGTGGTGATGATGGTGACCTAATCGACAACGGCGATGGTACATTTACCTTCATGCCGAATGAAAACTTCAATGGTGAAATCGACATCGACTACAAAGTCTTCGATGGGACCGATGAAGTGGCAACACACCTAGACCTAACGGTTGTGCCGGTCAATGATGTGCCGGTTCCGGGCGAACCATTACACACCCAAATGCTTGAAAACGGCTCTATGATCATCGAAGCGAAAGATCTATTGTCTGGTGCTACCGACGTCGATGGCGACATTCTTCATGTCGAAAACCTATTACTTGCAGACCAAACGCAAGGTACCTTAACGGATAACGGTGATAATACTTTTACTTTCGAACCTACAGAGAACTTCTCTGGTGAAGTGAATCTGACCTTCGATATCAGTGATGGTCAAGCAAGTGCATCAAGCACTGCTACAGTCGACGTTGAAATTGTCAACGAAGGCCCTGAAGTTAGCGGTCCAATTGAAGCGGCGGTTGATGAAGATGGTTCAATTACTATTACGCAAGAAGACTTGTTAGCAAACGCAACGGATATCGATGGTGATAACCTTCAAGCGGCTAACTTAGCGACCAATGATCCCAATGCCGTTATTACAGAAAACTCAGACGGTAGCTTCACCATCACACCAAGTGCAGACTTCTTTGGTGAGATTGAGTTTACTTACGATGTCACTGACGCCATTGAGACTGTTGCAGCCGACCTTAACCTAACCGTTAATCCAATCAACGATGCGCCAGATGTGCCGGACATGTCTTTCACTACAGAAGACGGTCAAGCCATTACGATTACCGAAGCTGAACTATTGGCACAAGCGACAGACGTTGAAGGCGATGAGCTGTCTGTTGTGAATGTAACTAGCGCGAACGACACGGTTGAAGTCACAGATAACGGTGATGGAACATATACATTAACGCCAGAGCAGGGTTTCTTCGGCAATGTTGATTTGGCGTTTGATGTGAGTGACGGCATCGATGTGGTGGCGGCAAACATCGACCTGAAAGTTGAATTCGTCAACGATGCACCAGAAGCGACACCAATGGTCGCAGATGTCGATGAAGATGGCTCTATTCTCGTTACACAAGAAATGCTGTTGGAGAACGCAAGCGATCAAGATGGTGATGAACTGTTTGCGAGCGCGCTTGAAACCAACGATCCGAATGCAAGCATCGTAGATAATGGTGATGGTACTTACACAGTGACACCTTCGGAGAACTTCAACGGTGATATCGCATTCACTTATGAGGTGAACGACGGTGAGCTAAGCACCTCGAATGACATGACATTGACCGTTAATCCGGTGAATGACATTCCAATTGTTGCTCCAGGCCTGTACCACATTGAGGAGGATGGCAGCATCCTGTTCACTCAAGAAGATTTGTTGAGTGGTGCGATTGATATTGATGGCGACGACCTAAGCGTTACCAGCATCAATTACTCTGGTGATGAAGGCACCGTAACCGACAACGGTGATGGTACGTTTAGCTTTGTTCCTGAAGAGCACTTTAGTGGTGACCTGCAGTTCAGCTTTACGGTTACCGACGGTACGACTGAAGTAGAGCAAGACCTTAATGTTCATATTGAAGCGGTCGCAGATGCGCCAGATCTTGTCATTACGGATGGCGATGGCGTTAATGTTGATGACCAAGCTATTTTGGTTGAGCCAGGCGGTATTGTTGAACTGAATATCGCAGCGGCACTTGTTGACCAAGATTTGTCAGAAACACTAACCGTAACGGTAGATGGTGTGCCAGAAGGGTCGGTTATTCAATACGATAACGAAGGCGTTCTGAATGACCAAGAAAACGGTATCACCAGTTACAACGACACTGAAGTCACAGTAACGTTTGAAGGTGAAACGGCGGGTTACCAAAACGCCGCGGGTTATTACAAAGTCGACGAAGACGGTAACATCACAGGTGTTGAAGTCGTTTACGAGAATGCATCACAAGTTGGTGGCGGTGGTGACCTTATTCCAGGACAAGATCAATTCAGCTTCCAAGTTGAGGAAGGTGAAAGTTTTAACCTGTTCTTGATTCCAAACGGGCATCAACACAACGACTTTGACGCAATGCAAGGCGGTCAGTATGAGTTCCGTGCTGCGGATGGATCGCCAGCAAACATGGATACAGTAGATCCTCAGCTTATCTTTATTGCTGCCGATGGAACAGAAACTGTCGTTCAAGGTGAGAATGGTGATGCGATCTTCCATGGCGGTTCAAGCTCTCAGTTAAACCAAGATGGCCTCGAGCATACTCGCACGACGGTCAATGAAGATGGCGAGCTAGTCTATGGGTTTGAAGATCTTTATGGCGGCGGTGATGCTGACTATGCCGATTTCAACTTCACGATTGATGTGGGTGAGGTGAACAGTCAAATTTATAGCGGTGAAGTAACCGTTGGTTCTGATGGCTCTGTGACACTGCCAACAGCGGCAATCTCTCAAGAAGTGCAAATTCAGTTGCCAGAAGATTTCAATCAACAGATCGAAGTTAATGTAACGGCAACGGCGACAGAGTTATCGAACGATGACTCTGAAACGGTATCCCAAACTATCTATATCAACGCGACAGGCGTGCACATTGAGCATGCTCCTGAAGCACTACCTGTTTCTGCCACGGTTGAAGAAGACGGTTCTATTATTATCACGCAAGACGATTTGTTGGCTAATGCTCGTGATTTAGATGGCGATCAACTAACCGCACTGAACTTAGCGACCGATGATGACAGTGTGACCATCGCGGATAACGGCGATGGTACTTACACATTAACGCCAGATGCTGACTTCAATGGCGATGTTAGCTTTACGTTTGATGTGTCTGATGGTGATGATGTTGTCTCTACTAACTTAGAGTTAACCGTTTCACCAGTGAACGATGGTCCAGAAGCACAAGACCAGACATTCACAGTCGGTGAAGATGGCGTGTTAACTTTCAATGACGAAGACCTATTAACAGGTGCGACGGACATTGAGGGAGACGACCTAAGTGTTGAAGGTGTAACGTACACTGGAACAGACGGTGTCCTAACTGATAATGGCGATAGCACATACAGCTTCGCACCAAATGAAAACTTCAATGGTGATGTGAACTTCAGCTTTGATGTGTCAGATGGCACGGATACGGTTCAAGCCAATATTGATGTGAGCGTGACACCAGAGAACGATCCACCGGTT
Source organism: Vibrio sp. RW (assembly GCF_027587105.1). NCBI lineage: Bacteria > Pseudomonadati > Pseudomonadota > Gammaproteobacteria > Vibrionales > Vibrionaceae > Vibrio > Vibrio sp. RW. The sequence goes on along the minus strand of NZ_JAPPTM010000017.1, from coordinate 4,473 downwards.
GCGGGTAGCACGTCTTACACCGTTCATGAAGACAACTCCATCACAATCAGTAACGAACAATTGCTTGCGAACTCTTCAGATATTGAAGGGGAAGTCGCGATTGATAGCGTGACCTACAATGGTAGCGATGGTGTGCTTGAAATTAACGGTAACGGTACCTACACCTTCTCTCCAAATGAAAACTTCAACGGTGAAATTAGCTTAGATATAGTTATTGTCGATGAAGACAATGCAATTGAAGCGACCACCGCAGGTATTACTGTTCTTGAAGTCAATGATCCGCCTGTTGCTGGCTCAACGTCATACACTATCGATGAAGATTCTGTACTGACCTTCAGCGAATCTCAAGTTCTGCTGAATGCTTCTGATATTGAAGGTGATGTTGAGCTTGTTGAGATCAATTACGATGGCCCAGACGGTATCTTCTCTATCAATGGTGACGGTACATGTAGCTTTGCACCGAACGAAAACTTCAACGGCCAAGTGCAGTTGGATGTGACCATTCAAGATGAAGACGGCGCTCAAGTTGATACGTTTATTACGGTTGATGTATTACCAATCAACGATGTACCAGTATCAGGCGACCTAGCATACAGTGTTGAGGAAGACGGTTCGATTACCTTGAGCCAAGCACAGCTTCTTTCTCAAGCAAGCGATGTAGATGGCGACGACCTGACTGCTTCTAACTTGATTGTTGATGGAAACGCGACGGTTGTTACTAACGATGACGGTAGCTTTACCATTACGCCAGATGCGAACTTCAATGGCGACATTGACCTAACGTTCGACATTAGCGACGGTACAGATACGCTGGTTGCGACGGCTGACCTAACCGTTAATCCAGTTAATGACCTTCCACAACCACAAGATCAAACATTCAGCATCGGTGAAGACGGCATCTTGAACTTCACTGATGAAGACTTGCTGACAGGTGCGACCGACATTGATGGGGATGACCTATCGGTTGAAGGCGTTACTTACACAGGTGCGGACGGTGTTCTTACTGATAATGGCGACGGAAGCTACAGCTTTGCGCCAAACGAAAACTTCAATGGTGATGTGAACTTCAGTTTTGATGTGTCAGATGGCACGGATACAGTTCAAGCCAACATTGATGTCAGCGTGACACCAGAGAACGATCCACCGGTTGCAGGTAGCACGTCTTACACCGTTCATGAAGACAACTCAATTACCATCAGTGACGAACAGTTACTTGCTAACTCTTCGGACATTGAAGGTGATGTGGCAGTCGATAGCGTGACTTACACTGGCGCTGATGGTGTCTTTGAAGACAATGGTGACGGTACTTACACCTTCTCACCAAACGAAAACTTCAACGGCGAAGTTAGCCTTGATGTTGTCGTTAGTGATGAAGAGGGCGCAACTGAAGCGACCACCGCGGGTATTACTGTACTTGAGGTGAACGATCCACCAATCGCAGGCTCAACCAGCTACTCAGTCAACGAGGACGAAGTTATCACCATCAGTTCAGAGCAACTGTTGGCGAACGCTTCTGATATCGAAGGTGAAGTGGCGATTGATAGCGTTAACTACACAGGTTCAGACGGTATCTTTACCGACAATGGTGACGGAACATTCAGCTTCGCACCTAACGCTAACTTCGATGGCGATGTCAGCCTTGATGTTGTCGTTACTGATGAAGAAGGCGCAACCGTAGCGACCAACGCAAGCATTGATGTTCTGCCTGTTAACGATGCTCCGGTATCGGGCGGCTTGGCGTACAGCGTGGATGAAGATGGTTCAATTACCTTGAGCCAAGAGCAATTACTTGCTCAAGCGAGTGATGTTGACGGCGATGACTTAACAGCGGCTAACCTAACCGTTGGTGGTGATGCAACGGTGACCGCCAACGATGACGGTAGCTTTACCATTACGCCTGATGCGAACTTCAATGGTGATATTGACCTTGCGTTCGACATCAACGACGGTACAGATACGCTTGTCGCGACCGCTGACCTAACCGTGAATCCAGTTAATGACTTGCCAACGACATCTGATGTTTACGCAAACGTTGATGAAGACAACGTCATCACTATCACACAGGAGCAGTTACTTGCGAATGCCGCTGATATTGAGGGTGACGATCTTGTCGCTTCTGGCTTAACCTTAGTGGGAGATGATGCAACGATTGTCGATAATGGCGATGGTACATTCTCAATCACCCCAAGCGAAAACTTTAATGGCTACATTGATGTGGCTTACAGCATCAGCGATGGTGACACACCGATTGCGGCTAACTTAGGCTTAACGGTTGATCCTGTTAACGATGCGCCGATTGTCTCTGCTGATGTGGCGATAACCATTGAAGAAGACGGTTCGTACACTATTACCCAAGAAGAGCTTTTACAATTCGCGACTGATATCGAAGACGATGATATAACCGCGATTATTGGGGAGCAGGGCGATGAAACGACCGTTATAGGAACGGTTCTAGATGCTGAAACGGGTAACCCAGTAGTTGGTGCAGACGTCACACTGACCGATAACGCAGGTCACTCATATACAACGGTAACAGACCAATCTGGTAACTATTCCGTGAATGGCCCTGTTGTTGACCAAGGTAGCGTTACTATTGAACAAGAAGGCTCAATTACCAGCAGTTTCCTTGTTCCAGCAGGTGAAGATACCAATGGTGGCGTGACGGCAATATCTGAAGTACTCGAAGAAACAGATATGCGTATCGTCGTCACATGGGGTGAAAGCCCTCAAGATATGGATAACCACTTGTGGCTTTACGATACAGAAACGGGCAATGAGTTAGACCATATCTACTACCGCGACATGAGCCACGACCTTGGTGAAGGTAATGTCGTCCAACAAGATGTTGATGATACGAATGGTAATGGTCCAGAAACCATCACTATTCCAAACTACCAAGATGCAAACATGCATTATTCAGTACACAACTACACCAACAGAAGTTGGGATGTAGATGGTGTTGAAGATGTGCAAGTTCAGGTGTTTGTTGGTGATACCTTAGTTGAAACCTTTACCCCAGAACTACCAGAAAACCCATCAGGAGAACACTGGCACGTATTTGATATCGTTAATGGCGTTGTCGTTCCAAGCCAAGATGTGGGTAGTGAAAACGCATTCGAGTTACCAACGTCAGAAGAAGTATTAGCGAATGTAAACGGCATTGATATTTCTGAATTACTAATGGGTGATGAAGGGGGTGACTCTGGTGATGCGGGGGGTAACGAGCCGAGTGTTGGAGACGTCTCAATCGAGAATGCACTTATCACTGACAATGGTGACGGCACTTACACCATCACTCCTGAAGAGAACTTCAACGGTGAATTCTCAATTAGCTATAACGTGGATGACGGTAACGGTGGGGTTACTCCTGCGGAACTAGACGTCACCGTAACTGCAGTTAACGACCTTTCTGTTATTTACGACCACGACTACACCATCAATGAAGATGGCTCATTGACCTTTACTGACGAGCAGTTACTGGCTGGTACAACAGATATCGATGGCGACGGCCTTACTGTTGAATCCGTTAACTACGAAGGCACCGATGGTGTGTTTACGGATAATGGTGATGGTACTTACACTTTCGCTCCAAACGAAAACTTCAATGGCAATGTCGACCTAACTTACGATGTCAGTGATGGGACTGATGTTGTATCGGCGAATATTGATGTTCAAATTGTTCCAATTAATGACGTACCGGTAGCTGGCTCTACCACTTACAGTGTTGAAGAAGACGGCAGTATCACCCTAAGTGATGCTCAACTTCTGGCAAATAGCTCGGATGTTGAAGGTGAAGTGTTTGTCAGCGATGTAAGCTACAGCGGCACCGATGGTGTATTCACCGACAATGGTGATGGTACTTACACTTTCTCTCCAAATGAAAACTTTAACGGCGACATCAGTCTTGATGTGTCTGTTATGGATGAAGATGGCGCAACGGCTGAGACAACTGCAGGTATCGACGTCATTGCCGTCAATGACTTACCGGTGGCAGGTTCAACGACCTACAGCGTTGACGAAGATAACGTGATTACCATCTCTGAAGCGCAACTTCTTGCGAACAGTTCTGATATTGAAGGTGATGTATCCGTAAGTGATGTTTCTTATTCCGGCGCTGACGGTATCTTCACTGACAATGGTGATGGTACTTACAGCTTCGCACCAAACGAAAACTTTAACGGCGATATCAGCCTTGATGTGACCATTATCGATGACGATGGTGCAACAGCGACCACAACGGCGGGTATTGATATTATCGCCGTCAATGACGCGCCAGTGGCGGGCGACTTGGCTTACTCAGTGGATGAAGATGGTTCAATTACGCTGTCTCAAGAACAGTTATTGGCGAACGCTTCCGATGTGGATGGTGATGCACTGACCGCAAGCAACCTATCTGCAGGTGACAATGCAACCGTAACAGCAAACGATGATGGTTCATTCACCATCACGCCGGATGCGGACTTCAACGGCGAC